>SPBW01000184.1 GCA_004525685.1 Candidatus Atribacteria bacterium | reverse complement strand
TACTACATGGGCCGGCGCAGTCTGGATGATGAGCGCCAGATCCGGCGCCGGCAGGCGATGACGCGCCATATCGCACAGATACAAGAAGAACTGCGCACCAGGAGATCTTGACTGCCGTCCCCGACAGCGACAAGCGCTTCTGCATTGGGTCTACGATAGTCGACAGATCTAGGGAGGCTTCGGACGCCGATGTTATCTCTTATCTCTTGTGCTGGGGATCCGTCCCTTGCCCGAATCGAGGACTTCGACGAGCTGTTGAGGGAAGGGCTCGAAGTAGACCTGATCGGCAAGGTAGGCCACATCAAACCTGACAATCCACGACTGCATGATGCTTGTGGGGACAGAGAGCGGAATCCGATGTTCTCGATACTGCTCCAAGGAATCGAGGAAGAAGGCCTTCTCTGCTGGCTTGAGGTCATCTGAGACATACCCAAAGCCATGCATGAGAACGTTAATCGCCGAGGTTCGCCTGGGGGCCTTGGCCAGAGCCTGCACCAGCCCGGCCTTGTACTCTGCGAGAATCTCCGGCATCGGCCGTTTATCTGGATTGGCAACCAGACGGCCCAACTCGCGCATCTGGGTCTGATTGTAGGCCATCAACAGAAGCTTGTGCTTCGAGTGAAAGTCCACCAAATCGCGCATCATGCCGGCAGCACGGGCGTTGCGGAAGCGTGCCAAGGCGAATAGCTGTGTCAGGAAGTGTTGGCGGATGTCGAAATTCTTGAGCCGGCCTTCGTCCTCGATGGGGCAGTAGGGAAAGGCTTTGATGGCCGCGGCTGCAAACGCGCCGCTTGTCCTGACAGATGCTGCACCGCGCTTTTCATTGACGTACAGCTTGACTTCTCGCGGGCCGCAAGAGGGCGAAGCGAACTTGAGGATAAACCCATCGGGAGATTCGAGCGTGGACAAGAACTGGCCTGCAAATGCCTCCATTGCGCCAGTTACGTCGAACCCGGTCTCGGGCTGAACGAGGCGTTGGGCCGAGAGGTCGCCTACGAGGCGGATAGGGTCTCGTGGAATCCCCAGACCAATGGCGACCTCCGGGCAAACCGTAACGCCGTCAACGAACGGCTTGAGTTGCTCGACCATGGGTTCGCTGATGATGCCCCCGTTGTAACGGCAGTGGTCAAATCCAAGACATCGGCTGAATAGGACGCGGGGTTTCGGATGGTCCATGATTGAGACGCTCCTTTTGTTCTCTGGCAGTCAATCGTTTCAGAAGACAACGTGTCTTCCGCCTCTAGCCTGGGCTAGAAGTATTTGTTGGACCGGGCAAGATGAGGCTTGTCGCAGTTCAAGGCCGAACAACCCTCTCCAGTGCTCGCCAAGCCATTCGCAGGTCGTAGGACCGTCGAGGCGAAGCATGATGAAGAGATGTCTGGTGGGATCGGGATCAGGGTAACCTATCGTATCTGCCTTGAGCAGAGCATTGGTGGCATCCAGCACCGTTTGCTCGTCAGACCACTCCATCGTGCCCTCAATCCGATCCGGCGAGATCAGCTTCCCTGACAGCGCATAGCGCACGCGCTGCACGACGTAGGTTGCTCCCTCAATGATGCCAAGGATGCTGACGGAAACGGTCAAGCCGGGATACCCGTCCTTGTCCTGATCGACCACTCGTGGATCATCTGGGTCCGTCGGCAAGGCATCGTCTTGCGGATTGGTAAGCATAGCACCGCGAACCTCGGTGTAGACATCTTGGATGAAAAGAATCTCGCTGTCGCTCTCAGCCAGCGTGGCCACACGGACCGTGGGTTGCAGCGAGCTCATGAAGGCATCGGGAATGACTGTCTTGACCAGAAGTGTTCCGTCGTCGATGGCTGTGAGACAATAACGATCCTGCATGATGAGTGTCTCGCCATCCTGCGTGATGTCAACCCACTGCACGACATGGCTCGTTCGCTCGACCTCTCCGGCAAACGGGAGGATGGCAATCTGTGGATACACCTGAACCATTGCCCAAGTGCCTTCAAGATCGGGAGTTGCTCCCAGACAGATCGAGAATGGGATGAGCCACAGGAGAGCCCCCAGAGCCGCGCGATGGAATGGTTTCATCCGATTGGCGCTGCCGGGATGGGCATGTTGATCGATTGATCGATCATGTGGAAGTCTCTGAAATCGTATCCTTGCGATTCCAATCTGGAGACAATGCCTGAAAACACCTCATCGGGAAGTGATGGCGTGCGGCTCAGAATCCAACCGTACTTGCGCGATGGGTGGCCGACAACGGCATAGGCGTAGTCAGGGGCTAGGTCGATGACCCAATAGGGTGCGCCGAACCACCAGATTCCCAGGAACCGAACGAAGCTCACCTTGAGCTTGCTGGATTCGGATGGATCTGGAATCCACGCCTGGCCTTGGGCCACATCAAGGGCCCCATTCACGTCGTAGCACGTGTTGGTGACTTGGATCCTGCCGTCCCCCAGCAAGGCATACGCGGCCGTTGTGCCCTGCACGCACTGTCGTTCGAATGAGGTGGGGATACTGGCAATGGAGTACCAGAGTCCCATGTAGCGTGCTGCGTCCACAGACTCGACCACACGAAGTGGCGCATCAGCCGCGGCTGCGGTCACACCCAAGCAAAGAACCATCAGTATCACGACTCCCCTGTGCATGTTTCCCCCTTTGGCAATCCTCTGCGTATTCGAGAATACCAGCGTAGTGCGATACGTCGCATTGGACAACTCGCGCGGATGCTACGGCGAGGGCTCAGAAGCCTGTGCGCAATGCTATTTGCGTGCCGTTCGTCTGGGAGGCCAAGGAATGAGAACGGACGTTCCCGCCTTATAGCCTTCATACGTATCCTGCCCCGCCCACTTCTCATCAGCTCGCTTCTCCAGAAGCGGGATGCCGCTGATGCGCGTGATGAGTAACGTCACGAACAGTGGAGAGATGAGTGACAGCCATTGCCATCCCCGAAGCACAGGCAAGGCAATGATGGCAACGCCAAACCACAGGACGATTTCGCCGAAGTAGTTGGGATGGCGAGACCATGCCCAGAGCCCGCTTTGGATGAAGTGTCCCTTGTTGGCGGGATTGCTTCTGAATCGAGCTTTCTGCGCATCGGCCAGCACTTCAATCGAGAAACCGCACATCCAGATCGCAAGCCCCGTCCAGGCAAGAGCGTCGAGCGGTACGCGCACAACAGACGTGATGGCCGCCAGTGCTGCAGCGAGCGTGAAGCTGATCCATAGCCCTTGGAGTGTCCACGTCATCAGGAATCGAGGAATCGAGGGCTTGATTTGGTCGAAACGTGCATCGCTTCCCGCCCGATGCACCCGCCGTAACAGGAAAGTTCCCAACCGAATCGCCCAGATGCAAATCAAGCACGCAAGCAGCAGCGATCGAGCATCAACCTTCCAGCTCAGGGCGACGGCCAGGCCGGTCACAAGAACGTACGTGACGCTCCCGGTGATGTCGAAGAACCGCTCAGACTGTTGAAGATAGGCAGGGACGAAGGCCGTCCATTGAACAGCAAACGCGAGAACCACGGCTCCCGCAAACACCGGGATGCCAAGCACGTCGGCACCGCCCTGGCTGACGGCCCAGGCGAGTCCAAGTGCAGCCAACACAGCAAGGACGATGGTTAGCACAGCGCTACGAGACGATGAGTTCATGATGCCATCCTTTCATTGCTACCTTGCTGACTCACAGACAGGTTGAACAGTTGCTCCCGTGCCTCGGAGCGCCGAGAAGGGCGCAGAGCTGGCAGTCGGTGCATCAGCTATCGCAGCTAGCAGCCATCTGTGGCTTCGCTTCCCGGCCAATCTGGGCAGTAGTCGGCGTCGTCACGTACGCCGTCACCATCGCGATCGCCCTCAGCATCTTCTGCTCCGGCCGTCTCCCCAGATCTCCAGATCTCGGCCTCGTGTGCCGTCTGTGTGAGATAGGTCGTTCCGAATTCCTCGCTTGGCTCAATCTCGGAGCCCTCGTGCCATTCGTTGAAGCTGGTGATGAGGATCCAGTGCGGCTGGCTTTCTCGGGCGATGTTCCAGTAGGAGTGATACGTCTCTCCGTCTGCTCGCTGCGCTACGGGGCTGCTGGCCCGGAACACGGCTTCTTGATACCCCGGCAGCACAGTTGCGGCGAACAGCTTGCCCTGAAGCCGGGCAGCCAATGAGGCTGCCGAATACTGCGATGTGGCTGCTGCGAGCGGCAAACCGACTGGGTTGTAGGTATGGAGACCCTGAAACGCTGAGAGATAGTCGGGTTGAAGGCTATCGGCGATGGCGAAGATCTCATGGTTGCCCTGGCGCACGGATGCAAACGCGCTCTCCCACTGCG
>SPBW01000199.1 GCA_004525685.1 Candidatus Atribacteria bacterium | reverse complement strand
TCGGAATTTGGAATCGCCATTCCCGTCAGTACATCGTTTAGTTTCACGTCGTTTGGCTACGGGCTGGAACTCTACTACCGCCTAACTGGGGCGACGTGGGCGTGGGAAACGGCTCTCAAGACCAGTACCAGCTTCAGCAGTCTCTACATCCGCAATACGCTGGCCACTGCTGCCGCATTTCACTTATGTGTCGGGCATGTGACCAATCTGCTCCCGTTCTTTGGATCGACCTACTTCACGGCTGGGCTGGGGCTCACTCTTGGGCAGGCTCTTGTCCTGCGCATGGCTCTCAATCTTGCGATGTCGATTGGCGGAGGCAGCGTCTACTTCTTCCCAGAGATTCGCTTCCAAGTCGGATTGGATCCGTAGAAGACTCAGCGCTCTAGGGAGTCTGGCGCGCCAGACTCGGGAGGCGAACGCGTTGACTGTCCCATAGACACTGGCACGAGACTCGCGAAGCGCTTCGATGCTTCGTATGCTCTCTATTCAGGAGGGCAAATGAGCGAAGTCCTGAGTGTGTTGGTCTACTTGCGAGAGTCGAATGAACGCTACAAACGACGATTGGTTGATAGCGATGCCATTCGATACACGTTTTGCGAATCAGTGGACGCCGTTCGTCAGTCGATCGAGTCAGCCGATGTCGTACTGGGTTCGATCAGCTTCCCCTCCCACTTGCTTTCGACGGCCAAGAATCTGAAGTGGATTCAGGTCACTGGCGCTGGCATCGACGCGTTCCTCACCCAAAGCAGCCTCCCGCCAGGCGTCATGTTGACGAGAGCCGATGTGGGCTTCGGGAATCAAATCGCTGAGTATGTGATGGGCCATCTTCTCGCGCTGACACAGCAGGTGCATGAAGTAGCCCGTCTCCAACAGCAGCGGGCGTGGCAACCGTTGACCATTGAATTCCTCAGGGGACGTACCATGGGTGTCGCAGGGACAGGCTCGATCGGGTGTGCCATTGCCAGCAGCGCACGCAGCATGGGCATGCGAACGCTCGGACTGGCTACGTCGCCGCGACCACTGCCTGGCTTCGACACTGTGTACGGATCTGGCGATCTCGCGTCTTTCCTGCCTCAACTGGATGTCTTGGTCCTATCCGTTCCATTGACGGCAGCGACACGCGGCATGGTGGGTGTAGATCAATTGGCATGGCTCAAGCCTTCAGCCATCATCGTGAACATCGGACGTGGTGCTGTCGTGGATGAGGCAGCGCTGATTGATGCACTGCAGCAGCATCGGATTCGTGCCGCCATCCTTGATGTGTTCGAGCGCGAGCCGTTGCCTGCTGACAGCCCGCTTTGGTCGATGGACAACGTGACTGTCACGTCACATCACGCGGGACTCAATATCCCTGACGAGATCATCGACTTCTTTCTACAGAATCTGAGTCGCTTCCAATCGGGGAACCCGCTCAGAGGGGTCGTCGATCTAGAGAAGGGATACTAGAAGCCCAATGAAAAGGCTTCTGCCATCGGATCATGCTTGTTGTGTTCGCAGCGTCATTGTCCTACAGTGCATTCGTCCGAAATGAAAAGGGGGAATCATGGGACGAACCGTCCTGTACATCTTAATCGGTGTTTCTGTTGTCGGCGCGCTGGCCATCCTCTTGCTGACTACGCCAATGGACCCAACTATCCCAACCGATCCACAACACATCGAGACTCCTGCAACAACTGACACAGATTCCGAGCTGCTCGACGTGATGGATGCCGAACCAATAACCGAAGAAGCGGATGCTGGGGTGGATGAGCAGATCGATAGCGCTGTGGACGAAGGGCCTAGTCCCGCACCTGAAGTCGCCGGTTCGATCGATGGCGTCATCGTGTCAGGCGAGTATGCCCACGAGATGACGGTCGCTGGCGTCCAGATTCACTGGGCCAATGATGCCCAACAGCTGCGCGTTGGCCTTGTGTCGCCGGGCACCGGCTTCGTGGCCATTGGATTCGATCCTGATCGCAGGATGGAGGGGGCCAACTTCATTATCGGATCGATGCACGAGGGAGAGCTGACCATCCGCGATGACTATGGGAGCGAGTCGTTCGCGCATGTGGAGGACACGTCGCGAGGTGGAGTAGACGACATCATCGCCGCAGATGGCAATGAGTGGCCCGATCAGACGGTCATCGAATTCATCATTCCTTTGGATTCGGGCGACCCGATGGACAAGCCGCTGTTGCCGGGTCATGAATACACCGTTCTTGTCGCCTACCATAGCCTGCAGGACAGCTTCTCCGCCAAGCACACGCGGCAAGGATCTGGACTCCTGAAGCTTGACCTGCCTGGCTACTAGGCCCGCAGATCTCTTCTGGGCAGAAGAAGCGACGTGCTGATGCGACCTTCGAATCTCAGGGCTTCATCTCTCATGTGGATGAGGGCTGCTTATTTGATGGCTCGCCACAATTCGTCTACAGTGCGACAGGCAATCGTTCGTAGGGAGGTTCAGGTATGTGGGCCATTGACCGCACCCATCTGATCATTCTGGGCGTCGTGTTGGGCATCGCCGCAGTCGCCGGTCTTTTCCTGCTACTCGCCCCGCCGACTGAGTCTGCATCCGACATGGCTGGGCCATCCATTTCAAACGATCCTCTCCCGCCTATTGAGTCAGTTCAGGACGATGCCCCGCCCACGTCTGTCGCAGAACGTATCCCCGACCCTGTTGCAGCGGCTGATCCGATCCCTGAACCAGCTAACTTGCCCCCAGTCGAACAAGTCTCCCCGATGCCGATTGTAGATGGCATCATCCACACTGGAGAGTATGCCCACGCCATGGAGGCAGGCGGCTTTCACGTGTACTGGAGCAGCGATTCGATCGTGCTACGTATTGGATTGCTCAGCCCAGGGACGGGGTATGTTGCCATCGGCTTCGATCCCGATCAGCGCATGCAAGGTGCCAACTACATCATTGGAACCGTTCGCAATGGGCGAACTGAGATACGCGATGACTATGGCATGGGTCCGCTGACGCACGGATCGGATATCGAAAACGGCGGCACGGACAATATCTTGGCTGCGGCAGGCCGCGAGCTAGACGGACAAACCACTCTTGAGTTCGTCATTCCTCTGGATTCGGGCGACCCATTCGACAAGCCCCTCACGCCGGGGGGTACGTACGACGTTCTCGTCGCCTTTCACGACACAAGCGACAGCTTCTCGACCCGGCATTCCCAGCGGGGTTCTGGGGAGATCCGCCTAGACGATGTCCAGCCCTAGCTGTGTGAGAACCCTCTTCTGTGGATAGCATCCTCCTTCGGCGCGCACATCTCGTGCGCGTCATGTTGGTAAAGGGAGGGCATGGACAATATTCCACGAAAGGCGCGCGTTGTGAGAGCGAGCATGCTCGATGGGGTTGGACACCGTCAAACATGAAGAGTCGGAATTCGTCGCCGAACCCGATTGCGTACGATGTCTGGAAAGCGTAGCCGTCTGACCTGCCAGCACGCTCAAACCCAACAATTCGGCCGCCGGCCAAGCATGTTTCGACGAACACAATCCGCTTACAGCCAGAGCCTCACAGCAAAGACAGTCCTCGCCCAATAGGCTAGCGATGGGATGTAACACGCCCTAGCAGGAGCCAATGCGCCGCACGACAGACGATTGCATTTTGCCGTAACATTGTTACAATAGCGTCATGCGAAATCTTCTAGGCGTCATTTTCGGAGTCGTGGTCGCAGCCTTCGTGTTGGCTGGCATCATCTGGTTGCTTTGGTGGCTGTTCGTTGTCGCCGCTGTCGTTGCCGTTGCCGGTATTGTCTGGCGCGTCGTAACGAGGGGATAGATCGCGCATCAGATCATAGAGCCGACGGTTCAAGCCATGTTGACGATGTTGTTGTCTCGTGTCTGG
>SPBW01000236.1 GCA_004525685.1 Candidatus Atribacteria bacterium | reverse complement strand
ACCGCGAGCCAAGGTCGTCTTGACTCGCGGTTCTACAGGTCGTGTTAGGCGACCTTGACAGGCTACCCGTTGTGAATGGGGGCTTCTAGCAGTGCTTCCGCCACTTGCTCCCGAAGCCGGAAGGATTTCCGATGCCCACCCAGGCAAACAAGATGATGACAAAGAACCACAATCCGGCGGCTTGCCAGTAGGTGACGGCTGTAGGGACGAGCCCCAGTTGCTCAAACAGAATGCTGTTCCACAAAAGCTCCAGGATCCAGCTGAAGAAGAAGAACGCCGCAATGCCTCCACCCGTAATGACGCCTCGCAATAGTCTCATTTGAACCTCCCTTTCATTCTTCCTTAAGTTGTCATTCGTATGTTGTTCGATGGATGCAAATGGTTCACTGCGCCGCAAGAAAAGGTGCCCAACCATGAAGAACACGAAGTCCAGGAAGAAGATCCTGGACTGATTCTGGTTGCGAAACAGAACCACGCTTCAAGTTCTTCATGCCCTTCATGGTAGGCAGCTTTGCTCGTTCAGGACTCTTCATGGTTCGTGCTTCGCTTTAGGGTGTTGGCAGCGTCGCCCGCTGCAACTAGAAGTCCCAGTCGGGCCTGGGCGGTGCTGAGAACGTCAAGCCGTGATCGAGCACATCCAGCAGGCTCTCTGGAGCCTGGAGAGCGTCTGACCATGACAGGCTGGTAGCAGATCGCACGCCAAGCCACATTCGCGAGAAGGCATTCACAGAAGCGCGCATCGTAGGCAAGGATTCAGTCAATCCCGGCTCGATGCTTGATTCCTGCCCGAGCGTGATCGTGTAATCGCCAGAGATACCGCGCCACGTTGAATCCTCGGGTAACCAGTTCTGGACAGGATCTGTCAACGTCAGGTTGAACCCGATGGGCGCTGCCTCCCACTGCGTAGCGGCAATGCATGGCTCAAGATTGAGAATGCGAGCTTGCCAATAGGCAGCGGCTGTCATGCGATTCTCATGAGGCGATTGATGTGTGAGCTCACGTAGCCTGAAGGGCTGGCGGAGGTAGTCCTGTAATTGAATCCCAGGCGGTTCGGCGAGCTTGATGGAGTGTACTTGGTCTCCCAGACTCTGCACGAGGGCCAGAAGCTCAAGGAACTGCTCGCGCGTGTTGTAGCTCATCCATTGAATGCGATAGGGGCCGTGTTCGCCTTTGGCTGAACACCAGAAGTGATGCGACAAGTCACCCTGGGCATCAAGATATCCCAGACCGAAGCCGTTGTCCGACCAGAGAAGTTCGGCCATTGTCAGCGCAGGAGAGTGAATCGTGCAGCCGCCATGCAGCCGTCTTCGATGGAGGCGCGCCTCATGCATGGCCTGCCAATCATCCTTGCTCAGTCGTACCGGCATGCTCGCCTTGACGGTAACCTCAAGCATGCATGGCTCCAACGAGCAGAACAGTTCGTAGGAGCCGTTTCCGAATCCGAGTTGGTTGTAGTAGCCCTGTTCAAAGATCCCCAAGATGGCGACGGCTTGGCCTTGAGCTGCTTCTTCTGCCAACAGCTTGGCCGTCACGCGCGCAGCCCAGCCTTGTTTGCGGGCAATGCGACTGGTGGTTACACCGGTGACGATGCACAACGGCAGGTCGTTTTGTTGATATCGAATCGACCCTGACATGGCATGAGCGAGGCATTCGGCACTGCCGTGTAGTTCGGCAACCCAGCCGCGACTGGCCTTGAACAACTCCGCAGACGCCTTCTCATGCTTGTCCTCGTCAACCCAGCCCACTTCGCGGTAGATGCGCAAGCAGGCTTCAAGATCGCTGTCATGGTTGTATCGGCGAATGGTCATGGTGGCCTCCGAAACAGAACGATACCCGAGATACTTCTGGTTCTCACCATCGGAATGGGAGGATAGCGGCTATAGGTACTTGATTGCTTCTCGAGCCACGTCCACGCGTCGCTCGTCTTCTAGCCAGCGCGCGAGTTCTGGACGAATGATGTCCGGCCGTTTGCGGCCCAGCTTCCAAATCGCGGCAGCGACGGCTCGCCAGACGAACCGCCGCTCATCGAGCGACAGTTTACGCAGTACGATGAGCGCCTTCTTGGCAATGGGCACTGCTGGTTGAGCGGAGAAGGCCATCGCGACGTTCCACAGCGTCTGGGGGTCATTGGACGTTGACCACTTGGCCAGATACTCGAATGTCTGACTTGGATAGTGAGCCAACAAGGTTGTGCCAATGGCCGACGGCCCCAGATTCCGGCGAATGAGTGGCTCGGGCTCGGACAACAGCGGCTCAAGGAGTCTTAGAAGGGGCTCTGCACGCTCCAGATGCGCGGGGTCTGATGCCCGAATCGCTGCAATGATGATGGCTCGATAAAGATTGACTGAGTCGCGTGATCGCCACATCTCAAGCACGCCGATAGTGCGAGAGAAGTCGTCTCGCAACAGACGGCCGGTGATCTCGCACGCGGCATCGCGAACGGTCCAGTCTTCGGACTCGATCAGCCGAGAGAGGAGGTCCAATGCTCTCTTTCGCTTTGCGGTATGCGCATAGGGGATGAGTTGGCATGCTACGTGCTGGGCGGCGTTTGACCCGGATATCGACCAAAGCCCGATGTGCTCGAATAGATCTTCGTTGTCCTCCTGCAACTCGGCGGCAAGTCTGCGTGCGCAGTAGCGCAGGGTTTGGATGTCGGCTCCATCAAGCAAAGAGAAAAGCGAGTCTAGTTCTCGCTTCTTGACAAGGGTGTCGATTTGATCTCGCATCAAGTCTCCAGATGAGTGGTTAGCGGATACTGTAGCGGCATCATCCGTGCTTCGTCAACTCAGCCATTAGAGAAGCCTTCCGTCACCGATGCTCTGGTCAGCCGACGCTCAGCCTCGCCCAGCCAAGGCGAACGCATTGGCCAACCTGGCCGAAGGCCAACCTGGCCGAAGGCCAACTTGGCCGAAGGCCAGGCAGGCGCCAGGTGCACAGCCTCGCCCAGCCAATGCGAAAGCATTGGCCAACCTGGCCGAAGGCCAACCTGGCCGAAGGCCAACTTGGCCGAAGGCCAGGCGGTTGCCCCATCGCCCGCATTGTTCTACCATCTCCGTCACTACGTCTCGAACTCTGAGGAGAGAAACATGAAGCGTTCGCGAGCACGAAGAAAGCGCCTGT
>SPBW01000286.1 GCA_004525685.1 Candidatus Atribacteria bacterium | reverse complement strand
GTTCTGTATCAACGAACGCAGGAACTGTCTCAAGAACCACATTCCAGAGATCCGGTGTCTCGGCGCACGCAACCTGCAGGGGCCTGCGTGTCCTGCTGACCTGCTGGACTTACTCAAGGTCCCCTGGTAGCACTCTTGGTCGGGTGTCCGAACTCAGAATGCGCGCCGAGGTTAGTCCCTTGTAGGGCCTCGTATGCTGTAATGGTCAAGCTGACACAACTAGTGCGCATCAGCTGACATCGAATCTTCGACAGCGAGCTTTCGGGACATCGAGAAGAAGATCGTCCACGGACGGAGGCCGGAAACACCGTTAGGATGGGAACGAACGCCGTCGTCGCACGACAATCAGTTCTACATCAAATGCGCCTGATCCCTTGCGTCGCAACTCAAAGCCTCCTACTGTCTTGAAGGCATGAGACTTCGCAAACAGTGGCAACTTCTTCTTGGAATCGGACTTGCTGTTCTCATTGTCGGAGCAGGCGCGGTTGCGTGGATTTCTTCCAGCATCCAGCGGTCTAATTGGTCCTCATTTCGAGCACACTGCCAGGCACAGCTGGATACGTTCGAGGCGTTCTCTGAGCAGTGGATCGTTCGGGAGCAGTACGAATCGTTCGAGTCGGCAGCGCAACTTCTGCTTCTGGGAACCGGTCTATATGTGGATGTTGTGTTGTCGGGCGGGTTCCGTGTGAGCGAGCAAGTCGATGACCTGCCAACGCACCTCGTGCCCAAGTCGCTCGTTGTCAGCGAGGCGTTCCATGCGCTCGGCGTGCGTGAAGCGCTCCCCGAGTTGATTGAGATCATTGAACCCATCTCTCTGGAAGGGATTCCTGGTTCCGTTGTCGGGTTGATACGAATCGGCTTCTCGGGTGACTACGCGGCTGCGCGTATTCATTCCCAAAAACTTGCCCTGATCGGGGGCGGCCTAAGCGGTTGGCTGACCCTTCTGTTCGCATCAGCAGCCTTCTTGTGGCAGATTCAACGCAGGAAGCTTTCCGGTGATCCGAACGATCTGAGGATTCGCTGTGGAACGCTGAGCATTGACCCTGATTCAAGAGAGGTGACACTGAACGGCATCGCTCTTGACCTGACTCCCAAGCTGTACGGACTATTGCATCTCTTCGCCATGCACCCTGGAACCGTGTTCTCCGATGATGATCTACTGAGAGCGCTGTGGTCAGATTCTGCCTATGCTGCATCCGCAGATGTGAAGCAATGTATCTATATGCTGAGGCGAACTCTCCACGAAGCACATCCCAATCCAAGACGGTTGATCTGCAATGTGAAGGGCTTCGGCTATCGACTCGATCCTGAGGCAACTGAGACTGATTTGACGACTGACTGATGGGCATCTGAGACAGAGATCTTGAGACTGATGGCAACTTGCATGAGGAGGTAGAAATATGAAATGCATCCATTTGCGTGAGTTCGTTGGTATCATCTTGGCTGTGACCCTGCTGGCAATTGCCGTGGGTGCACAGACGAATACCTCTGCACCTGCCCCGGAAGATCAGTCTGAACGAGCTCCCTATTTTGTGGAACTCGATCGCCTGGCAGCGCTGATGGCACAGATCCTCGATCCTTTTCTGGAAACGTATTATGCAGCGGCACAGGGCTGCAATGCTGAAACACAGGATGAGCTTGCGGTGCACGCACAGGTTGTACTCAACATGGTCGAGGGGTCAAGCAGCACGCTGTTTGACGATTCGATTGAGATTCCTTTGTACACAATGATTGGATTGCGACCGATTGTGGATTCGTTTGAATTCACGTCGGGGTGGTTCGATCCAGCTGTTACCTCGCTCTCACAAAGAACGCAGCTTGAAAACACGTACGAGACTATCGGCGGTATCCTCTGGAACGCATCGATGCGGCTGCAGCAGATTCAAGCGGAGGGTGCCAGCTTGTCGGATATGCGGGAGAGTATGACAATGGTCTGCCGGTTGTTTGACGGGCTGAAGGTGCTCCTTGAAGGTTCCCTTGCCGAATTAGGGTATTTGATATGGTGTAGAGCAGATAGCGTGATTCAAGACGTCATCGATGGCGCTCGCGAAGGCGCGACGATCTACCTTTGGCCGACAACCTATGTCGGGTCACTAGAGATCTCCAAGAGCATCACGATTGATGGATCGCACCTTGATTCCAGACCGCCATTTGTCATGTCCAGCACGTTCTATCGTACTGCCATCGAGGCGGATGAGTCAGGAGTTGGCATTCGGATCTGTGCAGACCATCCCGTTCAGGTCACGATCCGCCAAGTCACCATCAAGAACGCCTCCGAAGCCATCGTTGCCGAAGGGCAAGTGCTCGTGACGCTGGACCAAGTCAGTGTTATCGATTCCGACGTAGGCATAGCTGGCTACGATCTAGCGCAGATCACGATCTCAGATAGCTCGATCGAGCACAACGGCACGGCTCTGCGACTTGATGACGCCTCGTCTATGAC
>SPBW01000107.1 GCA_004525685.1 Candidatus Atribacteria bacterium | reverse complement strand
GCGAAGCGGGAACTCCCACCAATCCCGCGGGCAATTGGCATCATCACATCATCCCAAGGAGCTGCGCTGAGGGATGTTCAATCTGTGTTGGAGAGGCGGTGGCCACATGTTCGCTTGTTCCTTTTCCCATCGTCTGTTCAAGGAGAGTCTGCCCCTAAAGAGTTACGGCAAGCATTGGATCGCGCCATAGCCTTCTCTGAATCAAGTCATTCCCTCGATGTGCTCATTCTTACGCGCGGGGGCGGATCGGCTGAGGATTTGTCTGCGTTTAATGACGAGGCTCTGGCACGAGCGATCTTCGCGTGCCCCATTCCCCTCATTTCAGCCGTTGGCCACGAGGTTGACTTCTCGATCACCGATTTCGTCGCAGATCAACGCGCGCCAACACCCTCCGCAGCGGCAGAGATGGCTGTGCCCGATCGAGCAGAGGCTCTCGGATTCGTCTCATCAACCGTTCATCGGATGCAGCGGCAGCTTCGCTCCCTGTGGCGAAGGATGGTCGATGAGTTCCGCGTACATGCCGGCATGTGTCTCATGCGCAGTCCACAGCGGCGTTTCGAGACGTACGAGCAGAGACTTGACTTGGGATTGGGCTCTGCTCTTCGTGCCATGGCTTCCCAGTGGCAAAAGAAGCAAAGCGTGGCGCATCACTGGGCAGAGATTCTCCGCCTGTCTGACCCGTCGCTCCCTCTGACAAGGGGTTATTCTCTGACGTATCGTCAGGGAGAGAGGCGCCCCTTGAGAAGCGTTTCAGGACTGGAAGTTGGAGAAACGATAGAAACGCGGCTTTCAGATGGACGCCTCATCTCTTGCACGAAGGAGGTGTTGCCAGATGAATCTTGAGCAGAACCTGAAGCAGTTGGAAGATATCGCCAAGAAGCTAGAGTCTGAAGAGCTGCCTTTGGATGAAGCCATTGAGCTATTCGAGAGAGGCATCTCTCTCTCCACGTCCATTCGAACGGCATTGAATGAAGCGAAGCTGCGAATCGAGGCCGTCGTAGAGGGAGCAAACGACACCTTTGCGATCGAGCCACTTGATCTTGAGTCAAGCTGACCCCGGATATCCGCACAGCCCCGCTGACACGTTGCTTCTCGAGGGAGCAGTGCCGCACCATCGCGATCTCGGCCAAAGTGTGATCCCGGTTTGTGGCGATCTCATCCTTGACGCTTCCGCGGCCAGCACATATCGCCTTGGGTATTTTGACGCGAAGGTTGTGCTGGCCCATAGCGATCTCATCCTTGACGCTTCCGCGGCCAGCATATATCGCCTTGGTTGTTTTGACGCGAAGGTTGTGCTGGCCCATAATCGATCCTATGCGTGTGCAAAAGGAACCGGTGGATGTTCTAATCGTCGGCGCCGGTCCGGCGGGACTAACGGCAGCCATCTATGCGGGGAGAGCCCTGCTCTCTACGGTCGTTCTTGAGAAGGGACTACCTGGCGGACAACTCAATGAGACCGACCTCATCGAGAATTGGCCTGGTTTCGCTGACGCCATCTCTGCACCTGAACTGATGAGGAACGTCCGTGCTCAGGCTGAGAGATTCGGCGCATCCATCGTTCTCGATGACGTCATGGGCATCGAGCCAGGCTCACCGACTCACGAGGTGGCGACATCTCAGGGGACATACCAAGCGCGGACCGTCATTCTCGCTCCCGGTTCGAGGCCCAAGGAACTTCCTGCAGAAAACGCCAAGCGTTTGAAGGGGAAGGGCGTCTCTTACTGCGCGACATGCGACGGTTTCTTCTTCCAAGGGAAAGATCTTCTCCAAATCGGTGCCGGCGACTCAGGCTTGACAGAAGCCCTCTTTCTCACGCGCTTTGCCAGCTCCGTGACCATTGCAGTTCGTCATCCGCAGAATGATCCCAAGGCATTCCGCGCTTCTGCGATTCTTCAGCAGCGTGCCCGAGAGCATCCCAAGATCCGTTTCTTGTGGAACCGCATCGTTGAGTCAATCGAAGGAGACACTCATGTCTCGGGAGTCAGGTTCCGTCACTTGGAAACGAATGAGCCAGAGACCCGTGCGTTTGACGGTGTGTTCGTCAATATCGGGCACTTGCCTCAAACCGATGCCTTTCGTGGAACCATTGATCTGGACGACGATGGCTTCATCCAAACGAACATCCATCTCCATACAAACGTTCCCGGCATCTTTGCAGCAGGCGACGCTCGGGTCAACGCAAATCAATATGCTCAAGCCATTGTTGCGGCTGGCGAAGGAGCGATGGCAGCCATCGAGGCAGAGAAGTATCTGGCCCAATGATCCAACGCAACAAGACATAGAGAGGCTGGTGTGACTACAATTGTGGAGATTCAAGAGGGCAAGGAGGAGAGGGTTATGTATCCGACGATTTCCAAGCTATTTGAGGATTCCGTTGCCACCCACGGGCAGCGGGTCATGCTACGAATGCCAATTCCCAAGGAGAGAAAACGAGGACGAGGGGTTCAGCTCGTTCTAAATGAGATTACCTACGAACGCTTGGGAGAAATGGTGGGCCGTTTCGCGGCTGCGCTGTCGGAGATGGGTATCAATCCAGGAGATCGAGTTGCACTGATTTCCAAGCCGCGCGCCGCATGGGCAACAACGTTCTTTGCGATCCTTCATTGCGGAGGCGTGGTCGTTCCATTGGACCCAGAGCTTCAGAAGGGCGAGATCGAGCGCATTCTTCGAGAGGCGAAAGTCAAGGGCGTTGTCTTCTCAGGAAGCAAGACCGATGACATCCTGGCCATTCGTGACCAACTACCTGAGAGACCTTTCATCGTGTCCATGGATCGCGTCAAGGACGAGCGCGTTCACTTCCTCGATGCACTCATCCTGGGCAAGACGCCGCTGCCACGCGTAGAGATCGATTCTTCTTCTTTGGCGATCCTGATGTACACATCAGGAACGACAGGCAACGCCAAGGGGGCCATGCTGACGCATGCCAATATCTCTTCCAACGCGTTAACCTCGGTGAAGGTCGTTTCCATGACCGCAGAAGATAATTTCCTGTCGATCGTTCCCTGGAATCACATCTATGGACTGACCATTACGCTGGTTACGCCGATGTTGGTCGGAGCAACCAGCACCTACACGCCTGTTGATCGCAATCTCGCTGAAGTCATGAGCAAAGCCCACCCGACGATCATCCTCGGAGTGCCGAAGCTGTACAGTGTCTTGTATGGCCGAATTCGCTCGTCAATCGAGAAATCTGCTCTCAAGAGACTGATCGATCGATCCTCTCCCATTCTGATGGGTAAGCTGGTGAAGAAGAAACTATTCGGTAAGCAATTCAGATTCTTCACATCAGGAGGCGCTCCTCTCAGTCCTGAAATGTCGGCCGGGCTTCGGAGAATGGGAATCGGCATCATGGAAGGCTACGGTCTGACTGAAACGTCTCCCCTATTGACCATGGCTGAAGCCTTTGCAGAGGAACCCGGGATGACGGCTGTCGAGGGCATCAGTATCCGCATCAATCATCCTGACGAGAACGGCGTCGGCGAGATTCTGGCCTACGGTCCCAATGTCATGGCTGGCTACTACAAGAACCCCGAAGCGACTGCTGAGGTCATCGACTCCGAAGGTTGGTTCCATACCGGCGATCTGGGAACCTACAAGAACGGGCGTCTCCTGATTTCAGGGCGAGCCAAGAACGTTATCGTTCTGGAAACAGGTAAGAACGTGTATCCCGAAGAGATCGAATGGGAGCTGATTACGCTGCCCTCAATCGAGGAATTGATGGTGCACGAAGGACAACGACAAGGCGTCCCCGCCGTCTGCGCTCAGGTATATCCTGACTGGGCCTACTTGAAGGAACAGGGCATCGAAGACTCCTCTGCCGCGCTTGAACGGATTTGGGAGGACATCAAGGAGAGAAACGAGAACCTCGCCGCCTTCAAGCGCATCCGCTACAAGGAATCGATTACGTTAGTCGATCAGCCGTTTGAGAAGTCGGGCAAGCTCGACATCAAGCGACACCTGCATCAGACAGACGAGTAGTCGAGTTGAGGAACGGTCCCGCGCCTAGGGTGCGGGACCGTTTTTCTATGTTCCGTCAGGCGGTTGCTACCGCAGTTTCTTCCACCGCTTCAACCTCTCAGCAATCTTCCCCTCGATTCCTACGTCTTTGGGTCGGTAGTAGGTCCGTCCCTTCAGAGCCTCGGGCAGGCAATCCATACGCGCGACTTGGTCTGGCACGTCGTGAGCATATTGATATCCCTTTCCATAGCCGAGATCCTTCATCAGTCGCGTGGGAGCATTGCGAAGATGCAGCGGGACCTCCGCCGCAGGCATGTCGTGGACATCGCGCTTGGCAGCCATCATTCCCATATACAGGGCGTTGCTCTTTTCGGCGCACGCCATGTAGACCGTGGCTTGAGCCAATGCAAGATCACATTCAGGCAGCCCCACCTTGGCTGCCGCATCCCACGCGGCCGTCGCCTGCAGAATTGCCCAGGGGTCGGCCAATCCGACATCCTCGGAGGCAATCCGAATCAGCCGTCTGGCAATAAAGCGCGGATCCTCTCCTCCTTCGATCATCCGAGCCAACCAGTACAGCGCTGCGTCTGGATCAGAGTTACGAACAGACTTGTGAAGTGCAGAAACGAGATTGTAGTGTTCGTCTCCTGCACGGTCATAGCGCAGGCCTTTGCGCTGAACCGCGTGTTCAATGAGCATCGCATCGACATTCCTGTTCTCCGCGAGGGCCGCTGCCATCTCCAGCGTAGAAAGTGCTCGCCGCCCATCACCATCAGACAGCGCCACAAGCATGTCTCTGGCTCCATCCGTGAGGTCTACGGCGTTGGCTAGTCCTTTCTTATGGCCGAGAGCGTGCACGATGAGTTCTCTCATGGCCTCCTCGCTCAAGGGCGCAAAGCAAAACAGCTGGCAACGCGACAGCAATGCTGCGTTGAGCACAAACGACGGGTTCTCTGTGGTCGCGCCGATGAAGATGATGCTGCCCTCTTCGAGGAATGAGAGAAGGACATCTTGCTGTGACTTGGAGAAACGATGAATCTCATCGAGGAAGAGAAGATCGCGCTTGCCCTCGGACTTGTATCGAAATTGAGAGGCCTCAAGGATGGAGCGGACTTCTTTGACCCCCGTAAGTGCAGCCGAGCATTGTACGAACTTGGCATTGGCTCGTGCGGCGATAATCCGCCCCACGGTGGTCTTCCCCGTTCCGGGAGGCCCCCAGAAGAGCAATGCCCGATAGGCCTCTCTATCGACGAGAGAGCGCAAAGGGCCCCCTGCCCCAAGAAGATCGTCTTGTCCGATCACACGATCAAGGGAGTCTGGACGCATGCGCTCGGCCAGTGGCCCAACCGGCTGATCGGAGAACGAAAGTGGCTGCATACTCGATCGTAGGCCATGCAGCCCGGGAACAACAAGTCTTGACAGTGCAAATGCCCTTCCGTACTATTCCTCAAGCTCGGGTCGTTAGCTCAATGGTAGAGCAGCGGACTCTTAATCCGTTGGTTGTAGGTTCAAGTCCTATACGACCCACAGTTTTTTTTCTTACTGGGGTCGTTAGCTCAGTCGGCAGAGCACCTGACTTTTAATCAGGGAGTCACTGGTTCGAGTCCAGTACGACCCACAGGATTGAAGGTTGGGTGGAGTAGGCTTTATACTTCGCTCCGCAGACGCGAAAGCCTCTGTGAAGAGAGGTCACAAACTGGCAAGTGATTCTTGATCTTGCGATTTGCTAGGTCCCCATCATCTAGCGGCCTAGGATACCGGGTTTTCATCCCGGCGGCAGGGGTTCAAATCCCCTTGGGGACGCCACAAGTAGGACCCTTGCGGTCACGTAGGCGACTGCTATAATGGGCGAGTAGCTCAGCTGGGAGAGCATCCGGCTTACATCCGGAAGGTCACAGGTTCGAGTCCTGTTTCGCCCACTGAGGTGTTCGAATGCACGGGGGCGTGGTCTAGCCAGGTTTAGGACGCTGGATTGTCACTCCAGAGATCGCCGGTTCAAATCCGGTCGTCCCCGCAAGTCGTGCCGAGGTAGCTCAGCCGGTAGAGCACCGCCCTGAAAAGGCGGGTGTCCCCAGTTCAAGTCTGGGCCTCGGCACCATTCCTTTCACCAAGCAATTCATCCCCAATCTCCCCATACCGGGACACGTGTCCCTCCTATCTCTCATCCCCTACAGGTGTTCGATCTCTTCTGCTGCCTAGAATAGCGTACTCTTGTGACCTATAGCCCTTTCCGACTCGCACTGCCTTGTGGATAACGCTGTGGACAACCGTCTGGAATCCGCTCAAATTACGGACTTCCTGTGGATAAGTTTAAGCAAGCATGGCTTCGGATGCGGATTGGGCTTCGAAGTGTCTCCTGGGAGAGCCACTTGGCGCCTGTCCCTCAGTTTTTCCACAGACTTCTCCCCATCGAATCTTCAATTTCACTCCCTCTCTTACCAAGTTTTCCACAGCCATCAACCTACCATGCTCCTCGCATTGCCAAACTGAACCTTGCTCTCTTGTTGATAATCGCCATCGGACGACAACCTGGTTGAAGGAATGGACCAATGTCTTGCCGTCCTGTTTGTCGCATGCGTAGGTCTCTTGGGCGCATCACTCTATCTGATCATGCTAGATTCTCTCTCTTGACTGGGCGGATTGCGAGTCGATAATGTGAGTTGTTCACAATGATCGAGGGGGAGGGCGCGTGTCTATAGCTATCGCAACGGTATGGGAGTCTGTCCTCTCAAGCCTCAAGTCTGAACTTTCCTATACGAGCTTTGAAACATGGTTTCTAGGGATTGTCCCGCTCTCTCTAGCCGATCAGTCTCTCACCATTGCCGTCCCGGATGCCTTCACAAAAGGCGGTTTGGAGAGGCGTTTCCGCAAGCGAATCGAGGATCTGGCATCAGAATCCTGTAGCCAACCGATCTCACTGGTGATTCAGGTTGCAGAGAAAGAGGGTATGCCCAGCCATGAAACGGGTGGTTCAAAGAATCTTCGTGTCTCATCGGGACAGGCTGTCCTAGCGCTCAACGCGGACTACACTTTTGAGTCGTTCGTTCGAGGGAAGAATTGTGACCTTGCCTACTACGCATCCGAAGCCGTCGCGGAAAAGCCCGGCGTAGCCTACAACCCGCTCTTTCTCTACGGTAATGTCGGTTTGGGGAAGACACATCTTCTCCAGGCAATCGGCAATTCCGTTCTTCGTGCAACGCCCAAGAGCGCTGTGCTTTATACAACATCCGAACGCTTTGCCATCGAGCTCATCAACGCGATTCGCAACAACTCTACAGCATCCTTTCGGAGCAGGTATCGACAAATTGACCTATTACTGATCGACGACATCCACTTCCTTGAGGGTAAAGAAGCCACACAAGAAGAACTTTTTCATACATTCAACGAGCTGTACGGACGCGAGAAACAAATCGTGTTGTCCAGTGATCGAGCACCCGATGACTTGTCTGGATTACAGGATCGTTTGGTCTCCAGATTTCGCTGGGGCTTGGTTGCCGATATCCAGCCGCCCGATCTGGAAACCCGCATTGCCATTTTGCGTGAGAAGGCTTCTTCAAGAGGTCTCGACATCGATGGAAGCATCCTGGAGATGATTGCTACTCGCATTTCTTCCAGCGTTCGTGCTCTGGAGGGGGCCTTGAACAAGGTGCTCGCTTTTGCCGATTTGCGAGGAGAGAAGCTGACGCCAACCACGCTGGAAGCCATGCTTCCCAAAGAAGGACAGCGCCCGCGGCTGACTATGAATCATATCAAAGAAGAGGTTGCTGCTCGCTTCAATCTTAAGCGTCAAGCGTTGGAGAGTTCTAGTCGCAAGAAGGAGATTTCCCAAGCGCGCCACATTGCTATTTATCTGTCACGTGAGCTGACAGACCATTCGTTCCCAGCGATAGGTCGAGAGTTTGGTAATCGAGATCATTCGACAGCCATGCACTCCTATATTCGTGTTCAAGCAATGCTTGAGGAAACGCCTCTCCTTCATTCTGAGATCAACGGAATTCGCGAATCCTTGGCGTCTCAGTATTCCATGCCCCACTAGATCCCAATCGCACGGCGTTTCGCAAATCTTCTGCGTTCCAATAGTCGACGGAATTCG
>SPBW01000040.1 GCA_004525685.1 Candidatus Atribacteria bacterium | reverse complement strand
TTCGAGACGGATTGATCGAACCGACGCAGGAGACGCTGACGGCGCTACACGACAAGATTCTACTCACGACCCGCTTGATTGGGGACCTTCATCAACTGGCTCTGGCGGATGCCGGACGGTTGTCGATGCATCCGGGAGCCTGCTCCATCGAGCGCATCTTGGGAACTATTCTGGAGACCATTGGCGTTCAGCTCGAAGACGAGGGCATCGAGCTTATTCGCGAGGTCGACAGCGGTCTCCCCATGATCGAGGCTGATGCGCAGCGCATCGAGCAGGTGTTGCTCAACTTGCTGGCCAATGCCATTCGCCACACACCTAGTGAAGGAAGTATCCACGTACGCGCCAAGCAGGTCGAGAGCACAATTCACGTCACCGTCTGCAATTCTGGACCTGGACTGTCAGAGCACGATCTGTCGCATGTCTTCGACCGGTTCTACAGAGCCGATGAGGCAAGAGCTGGTGATGGCGGCGCGGGCCTTGGTCTTTCTATCGCCAAAGCTCTGATCGAAGCACACAACGGCCGTATCTGGGCAGAGAACGCCCCCGAGGGGGGTGCCTGCTTTGTCTTCTCCTTGCCTCTCTTAAATGCCTAGTACACAATGAACGCGCGCCGCCGGGCTATGGGCGACGCGCGTTGAGGCAACAAGAAAGCCTGGGATTCGGTTACTCCAGTGCTTCCAGTTTCAGTTCTAGGATCTCCACAACCTGCTCCAAGAATGCGAGCAGGTCGTTCCCGCCTTGTCCCTGCGGTCGATTCATGGCCTGTCCTGTTCCCATCAAGGAAGAGACTCCCATCTGTCCTCGTCCGTTCTGGGATTGCAGAGTCATCCGGCCAACACCTGCTTCCATCCTCTCGCCGAATGCCGCGATGCCACCTTGAAGCCGCTCTTCAAGTGAGGCGCGAAGCTCCTCCGGCATCCGCTCACCAAGCGCATCAAGACGTTCCCCAATCTGCTGTCTAATCGTTGCCATGTCATCGGTGCTGCCCAGGCTCAGTTCGATGCGCCCGCCAAGCATGCTCTGCTGCCCGCGCATGCTCTGCTGCATCATGGATCGGCTATCCAGGCCCTGGCCTCTCTGGACGCTCTCAGACGGAACGACGCGCCAATAGCTTGTCTGGCCGCCACGTTGCGATGGGTCAAGGCACGAATCGGTTCCGCTCCCCATGAGCGTTCCCTGTTGCATCTGCCCGCCTTGACGCATCATCGAGCCCTGAATCTGCCCCTGTAGCATGCTTTGTGTGCGGTCCATCCCAAGAAGTTGTGGCAGGGCCTCGCGAAGCACCCTCCCCTGATTGATAGACAGAAGATCTCGAACTTGATCCAGAGAGGTAGCAATAGACTCCCGCATGGCCTCAGCGTGCGCAGCCTGATCCTCTCTGAACGCCACGAGCAACGCGTCGAGCTCCTCGCTCGTTCCATTGAATCCGAGCATGGCGTTCTCGAACTGTGCAACCATCGAGTCCCCTTCGGATTTCGAAGCAAGGAGTTCCGCCAGAATGTTGTGCAGCGAGACCATCTGATCTTCAGTCAGCGCCAACCGATTGATCGAGATGATCAAGGGAAGATTGCTCCCTGTCGTCCCGTCAATGCCCGATCCAGATAGAGTTTGGGTACTTGCCGGCATCGCGGCCATCAGGCCCAGTATGAGGGCCGTCGTCAGGATTCTTGATAGTCTCTTCTTCATCATTCACTCCTCTTGGTGCAAGCCTGCGTCTTGCGCTTCGATGTTCTGTTGCTACAGGAACTAGGATACAACCCACTGATGAAGCTGCTGGGCCGAAGCTGTGTCAGCGTTGTGAAGAAGCGTGATGTCTGTTCCCACAAGAATCACACGTCCCCCTCACGTCGGGCTCATTCCCGCTCAGTACAAGTAGCTTGGGATAATCGGATCGCTCGAATCGCTGCGGAGAAGGAAGCCTGCATGCCCCGTCGATGTCTGGCAGGAAGCAACTTGCTGAAGCGAGCTATCGGATGAGTTGGCAGAGGATGCCCCGCTCAGAGTTGAGTGGCCGTGTCCACTAATACTTTATTGTAGTGGGAGGATGATCGTGAAATCGCCTCATCGAGGACGTTGGCTCACGGGCATTTTCTTGCTCACTGTCGCTGGAACGGGAATCGGTCTTTCTCTCGCGCAGCCGACTCCGCGCTTCCTACGTCCAGTCGACGCCAACACCATCGTCGCGATCGTCAACGACCACACAGTTCGGATGACCCGCGATGGCGTTTTCTATATTGTTGATCCCGCACTGCTCCTGTCGGCTGGCCCAGCCAAGGACGGGATCCCGTCGATTGACCATCCTTCGTATGTGTCGATGGATGAAGCCGATGAATGGATTGCAGACGATGAGCTTGTTCTTGTACTGAACTACAAGGGAATCTCGCGTGTCTATCCCCTCCAGATCCTCGTCTGGCACAACATCGTCAATGACGTTGTTGCAGGAGATCCCGTTCTCGTTTCCTACTGCCCGTTGTGTGGCTCAGCCGTCGCCTATGAACGAACGCTCGCAGGTGGCAGCGCGGAGTTTGGAACCTCAGGCAAGCTCTATAACTCGAACTTCGTCCTCTACGACCGATTGACAGATACATTGTGGAGCCAGTTTGAAGGGCTAGCGCTTGTTGGCGAATTGGCTGGACAAGAGCTGTCTGCCCTCCCTCTCGACACCGTTGTGTGGAAAGACTGGAAGGCCACGCACCCCGATTCGCAGATCCTAAGCAGAGAGACTGGATTCAATCAGGACTATGACCATGATCCCTATGGCAACTATTGCGAGGACAGCTTCGTCTTGCTCCCGATGGAGGGACGGGCCCACCAGATTCCCGCCAAGACCGTGGTTCTCGGCATCGAAGTCAATGGCCGTTACGCTGCTTATCGAGAAGAGGATCTGATCGCGCACGGATCTATCCTAGACCGGATCGGTGGGGCCAGGATCAGCCTTTCGCGAGATGCCGCTGGCATCGTGTCTGTCCTCAACCTCAGCACAGATCAGTCGATCGAGAAGATGCGTAGCTATTGGTTTGCGTGGGTGAGCTTCCATCCAACCACAACCCTGAATCTGTTTTCGGGAAGTTAGGATCCCATCACCAGCCGCGCTGGCGTTGGGCACGTGATTTCTTTGCTGTGAGATGACTGGCAGTGCCTCCCGATGATTTGGTAGCATAGATCCTCTTTTTTCGAGGAGGTTTGCGAATGAAGTCTCGGCTTGTCCTTGCGATGTTGACGGCGGTGCTTGTATTCGCTGGCTTATATGCCGTCGCGCAGACTCAAGATGAAGCTTCAGTGTGCCGCTTGACGATCGTCTATGCCAACTATCGCTTCGCGCCAGGACTCACAACGGATTGGGGCTTCTCGTGCTTCATCGAAGGCCACGAACGATCCATTCTGTTCGATACGGGAAGAAGTGCCCCCCTGCTACAGAGCTCTCTGCATCAGCTCAATGTCGACACATCATCCATCGATTGTGTGGTGCTGTCTCACAACCATAGCGGCCCTGTAGGAGGACTTCCTGCGCTCATCAGTCCTGAAGACTCTCTGGATGTGTATCATCCCGCTTCGTTTGCACTCTCGTCTGGAGGCACGGCGACACGGCAATGGGTCACCTACAACGCCGTATCAGCTCCGCAACAGATCTGCAGCAACGTCTGGACCACTGGCGAGCTTGGTGCTCTGACGCGGACTGTGTTCGCGGAGATCTTTGGAGACGACTACGTGGAGGCTGTCCTCGGCTGGTCTATTGAGATCCCCACCCCATGACTCAACAAACGCTTCACGTACGCAAAGCCACCCCCGATGATCGAGGTCGGATCCTTGAGATTTCAGTTCAGATTTGGGACGGCGACGACTACGTGCCCCAGCTACTCGACAGCTGGCTCGCCGAGGACGAGGGAGAACTGGTCGTCACAACGCTGGATGACGTAGTCATTGCCTTTGCCCACCGCTCATGGCTGTGTCCAGGGATTGCCTGGTTCGAAGGCATTCGCACCGATCCCGCTCATCAAGGCCGCGGTGCAGGCAAGGCAATCACCGAGTATCTCATCGGCTCTGCTCACGATGCTGGGGCGACGCGCATCGCACTGTCAACATACATCGACAATAAGGCATCCATCCACATCATCGAGTCGTACGGGTTTCGGCTGACAGCGACATTCTCGTATCTAGAACGTGCTGGCGATTTGCCTCCGCCCCAGGAAGAGGATCGCGCTGCTTCGATTCGCGAGTTGACAGAAACTGAGACGCGCGAGTTCATCGGAACCTCAGCTTTCCTATCTATGGCACAGCGTCAGCTTTCGCACGGATGGAAGTTCCTCCCCTTTGATCATGATCCCAGCCGCTCCATTGAGCCGTTGGCCTATCGCGTCGGCTATTGGGAGGAGGATGAGCTGACAGCCGTACTCTGCATTCGCCAGGAGCCTGCCATTGGCGGGCCGATCACCCTCAGCTTCCTCGATGGCGAGTCTGCTGCGATGAGCCGTCTCTTGAACCATGCACTCAACGTGTATGAGGGAAGCACGATGCAAGTGATGGTGCCTGTCCATCAGGGCCGCCGCGCAGCCGCATTCGCCGTGCTGCGAGAGTCTGGATTCATCTCGTGGTCGGACTTCCATCCCGATGTGTTCGTGTATGAGATGGTGCTGTCGTCGCCCAAGGAGGGTGCAGATAGACTTGACCTTTCGCCGAACTCCTGAGATGCTGCATGACGAGGTTATCATCCCATGGAACAACGAGACAGAGTCCCTTTGACATCGCAGGAGCGTGCGCGCTACGCACGCCATCTTGTGCTCCCCCATATCGGCGAGGTCGGGCAGGAGAAACTGAAGGCTGCTCGCGTGCTCTTGGTTGGTGTTGGCGGACTGGGGAGTGCCATTGCTCTATATTTGGCCGGCGTTGGCGTGGGGCAGCTGGTGCTCCTCGACGACGATGTGGTCAGCCTTTCCAACTTGCAGCGTCAGGTTCTTCATGGCACAGCGTGGCTAGGACGCCCCAAGGTCGAATCCGCCAAAGAGCGAATCGCCGATCTCAATCCCGACATCCATGTTGTCGCAGTAAACGAACGCTTCACGAAGGAGACCGGGATGGATCTCGCTACAGGAGTCGATCTCATCCTCGACGGCACAGATAACTTTCAGGCGCGCTACGATATCAACGAAGTGTGCCTTAAGCAGGGCATCCCGTATGTGTATGGTGCCATCTTCCGACTGGAGGGGCAGGTGAGCCTCTTATGCACAGACGAGGGCCCCTGCTATCGCTGCCTCTTTCCTGAACCGCCGTCCGAGCCTGTGCTCACGGGAGAGGAAGCAGGCATCCTGGGTGCGGTCCCCGGCACGATCGGGACGATCCAGGCCACAGAAGCCATCAAATGGATCGTCGGGTTCGGCTCTGCGCTCATCGGACGATTGCTCGTCTATGACGGCGCAGCGATGCGTTTTGACACGCTCCACATTGAGAAGAACCCCGACTGCCCCGCTTGCGGAGGCTCCCGGACGCCGTGATCTGCGGCTCAACCGCCTAGCATTCCGCCATCATGCTTAGGCGATGCGCCATACCTGATGGTTGCGTAGATCCTAGGCCCGAAGGTACCCTTAGCCACGGCTCGACATACTTGAACAAAGGCGAGGTGGCAGGATGCAGATTCGATTGGCAAGCGACCCAAGTAAACACCTCGTCCTTGATCGATCGATGCTCGAGGATCCTCGACTATCGTTTCGCTCCAAGGGATTGCTTGCCTACTTGTTAGCGCATCCTGGATTTGACCTCTCCAACAAGCGCTTGCTCGCATCGATTTCGCTTGAGGGTGTCGATGCCCTGAGCACAGCGCTCAAGGAGCTTGAGGAAGCTGGATACTTCCGCACGGCACAAGAATCGGATGAAGAGGGCGGCATTCAAACCGTCGGCGTGGTGTCACCGATAAGCCGTATTCCCTTGTTGGAGCCCCAACCCATTGACAAGACTAGGGTCGTGCAGGCCAATTCCCCGTCATCACCCACGGCGAGCCAGAAGATCCTCGATACGCCAGCTCACCGCATCATCGATCGGCTGAATACGCTACGGGAAGCAGCTTGGGATTGGGCACGCTACACGCCCATCTCAGCCAAGTACGCCAAGAATGTCGAGCATATCAACGGGCGCCTGGCAGACGGCTACGCAGAGGTGGACTTAATCCTCGTGTTGGAGTATCTGTCCGCTGTGGATGGCGGCAAGGAAGAATCGCGGAAGTACTTCGATTGCGTCACGCCATTCAACACGAAGAATTTTGAACGGAATCTCACCATGGCTCGAGAGTGGGAAGCGCGCGGACGACCGGCATCGGAGTTAAGATCGAAGCAGTATCTTGAGCAAAGTCATGATCCATCCATTTATGATCGTGGCCGAAGAGGAGGGCAACCTTGATTCGAGGAGCGCCGATTGGTAAGCGGTTCGAACACTGCACGTTTGACAACTTCGAGGTTGGAAAGGCCAAT
This sequence comes from Candidatus Atribacteria bacterium, assembly GCA_004525685.1. GTDB lineage: Bacteria > Bipolaricaulota > Bipolaricaulia > UBA7950 > UBA9294 > SPBW01. The sequence goes on along the minus strand of SPBW01000040.1, from coordinate 8,174 downwards.
CGTGAGGCCCATGAGGCTTGCAAGAAAGTAGCCGTTGACGGGACGCACGGAATCATGCTTTGGGGCAAAAACGGTGTTGGGAAGACGCATCTGCTTGTCGCTCTCATGAAAGAGTACGATCGGCTTCACTCGTACTCGCCGCCGACGCCAAATGTGCATCAGGAGATGATAGAAGTTCCATCAGCCATGGAACTCATTGCGGGTGCAGAACGGGATCTCGGAGAGGATGAGGACATTCCCTCTCTATCCAAGAGCGAGATTGGCGTGTCTGCGCACGTCGAGTACTGGCCGCTCCTCGACTTGGTCAGCGTCCTTCGATCAGATATCGCGCAAGGATCTCAGCTCACCTCGGATCGTTGTCGACAGTGCGATCTACTGGTGCTCGATGACTTCGGTTCCGAGCGCGCGACAGACTTCGTATTGGAAGAGCTAGAGCGCATTGTCGACTGGCGCTATCGCGCCATGATGCCGACAGCAGTGGCAACCAATCTCCCCGACTCTGCATCGGTCATCAAGAAATACGGGTCACGCGCCTTGTCCCGATGGATCGGCTCCTGCTACGACGTCATGGTCGGCGGCGAGGATCGACGAACCTCGTCAGAGCGCCCACAGCTAGACTAGGCTGAGAACGGGCGTGGTCCAGACGCAGTCAAGGCCCTTCTCGCCTATTCCAGTTCCGTGATGATCAGGTTGTCAAAGGCAATGTGTGTTTGACCGGGAGAGTCGAGCATGACGGCCTGAAATCCGACTGAGCCCGCAACAATCGCTGTGTCTGTCACTTCGTACAGCTTGTCTCCATTGATGTAGAACGTAAACAGACTGCCATTGGCAATGATCGTCAAGTGATTCGTCGCATTGCCTTGATGGATCAGATCCGTTTGCTCCCACGGCTTGATACTGACGACTGTACCGTCAACGGTCTTGGCAAAACGTGCCCAGCCATCGCCCGAGATTTGGAATCGGTAGTAGGTGTTCGCGTCTTTCACACGAAATTCAACTCCGTAGCCATTGTCATCGGGCCCCGCGATCTGCTGCGTATCCACATCGAGCTGGAAGTCGCTGAACGGCCCCAGAGAGCTCCTCCAACTTCCCGTCGTGAAATCCTCTGTCTTTAGGAGGACGTGGTACTTGCCTGCCTCAATCCACCAATTCCTGTTTTCGTCCTCATTCTGATACCAATCCGTGTCGGAGTTGAAGTCCTCTTCGTACAGAATCTCCGGCCCGACCGGACCCAAAAGCATGCAGCCCGAGAGAAACACGACCCCCAGCAACAGCCACAATCCCCTGAATCTCGCCATCGTTATCTCCCTATACGGCGGTTGGCTTCCATTATACGTTCAATGAGTGGATGAGGACCTTGTACTTCAGCCTGCGCGGCGATTGGCTGCTCAGAAACCAGCCTGCTTCACAAAGGAGAGGCCGCGTTTCAGAGACTCTTTCGGAGTTGCTGACGGATCGTGTACTTCCAGAACAGCCGTGCCCGTGAAAGGAAGCTCTCTGATCTTGGCCATCACGCGCGGCCAATCGATGGTGCCTTGTCCGGGAATCAGATGATCATCGCGCATGCCGCTATTGTCGTGAAGATGTAGATGCAAGAGCTGGCTTGCGTAGCGATCGAGGTAATTGCAGACCGACTCTCGCCCGGCATCCTTTGAGACCGCAGCATGGCCGACGTCGATACAGATGCCAAGGTTGGTGTCTTCGGGATCGTCGCCAAGCTCTTCAAGGATTCGATCGAGGCACCAGACCGAGTCGAAGATATTCTCCACGGCGAGCCTCACACCGAACTTGGCTGCGTAGTCGGCGATACGGACGATTTCGGGCCAATCGGGGCGATCTTCCGGCACCTGCAACCCAAGACACACGGGATGAAGAACGAGAGTTTCGGCTCCGAGCAGGTGTGCGAAGTCGACTTCTCGTCGCAAAGTTACTGGATTCCACGACCAATGCTGACCTTGAATGTGAACCGTGACAAACGCGGCGTCCTGGCACGCATCCACCAGATCAGCAAGCTCTTGCCCCTCAACCATCGGCTGATCCAAGGCGCGAGATCCCCACACCTCGACACCCAGCGTCTTATCCAGCGACGCGATCTCGTCTACAGCTTCAGCCAACGTGGGCCAGGATTCAGGCCCGCGCTGGTAGAAGAACCCCCAAATGCTGGCCCCAAACCGCATGGCAACTCCCTCTGTCAGTTGTGTTATCTACACAGACTCTACGCTTTCTTGGAACGAGATGCCCATCGTAGACAGTTCGGCTAGTACCGGCTTGTAGATCTGCGAAATCATCGGCACATGCACGCCCGTCAGTTTTATTTCGCCTTGAAGGATCATCCGGGACGCAATGGCTGCGGGAAGCCCCACCAAGCGGGACATCGAGGAATCTCCGCCCGGAATGCCATAGTCAATCATCGTCGAGGTAATCTTCTCGGTCCGATCGCCATACTCAGCCACAAACTCGTGCTGCATGACCAGCATGTCGCGTTCGCCCGGCGCATACGCCATCTTCGACAGCATGCGTGACGCGACCACATCAAGATACGTGTTGTCAGCAGCGGGGATCAGGTCATTGCCTAACAGACCGAGCCATTCCAGCTTGGCAATCGGCTCGGAGTCTGAGGCAATACCCAAGAAGGAAGCCAAGTCCGATTGTAGATTGGCCCCATCAGAACCAATCAAGCGAGCCAAGAGCTGGCCATAGGTGAGGCCCTCAATGTCGTCGCGCTCTGCATCATCCAGGTATCCCAGTTCAACGATCTTCTTCAGCGTATCGCACCATCCCGGATAACGCAGTGTCCCTCGGAACATCGACGTTACCGATGGAATGCCATAGATTTCGATATAGGGCATCGAATCGCGGTTGGGATAGACCTCAAGCTCACCGAATCCCTTGATAGCGCAGGGCCAATGATAGGCAAACAGCTCGGGGCCAGGGACATCGACAACTTCGCCATCTTTGAGGAACTTGGCTGGATTCTTGCCTGCCATCACCACGCCGCGCGGCGCCCACGAAAACTTGTAGCCAAAGGGATTGTCATTGGCATCAGGCGAAGGCAGTCCGCCCGTGTTCGAGGTGAACGAGACGAGCTTGCCGCCGTTGTTTTCAATCTGATGAATGACTTCCATGGCCGACATGTGGTCAATGCCGGGATCGACGCCGATTTCGTTGAGCAGGATGACGCCGGCGGCTTTGGCTTGAGCATCCAGAGCCTGCATCTCCGGCTTAACGTAGGATGTGGTCACCATTTGCTTCTTGTGCTTCACGCATAGCTTGGCGACGGTCGGATGATAAACGTAGGGCAGCAAGCTGATAGAGAGATCGTGATCGGCAATCAAGGATTCCAACGCGGCTTCGTCCTTCACGTTCAAGGACAGGGCAATGCCGTTTCCGGCGCCGCCGATGAGCGTCCGCGCCTTGTCCACGGTTCGACTGGCTACGGTCACCGTGAACTCATCGACGTTCAACAGGTAGCGGACCAATGGTCCTGCGACGAGGCCTGCACCCAACACGAGTACTTTTTTCAAAACAATCTCCTTTAGAGGTCGAGGCGCTACGTGGTCGCCTCGAGGTACTTCTTGATATATGTGTAGTCAGGCGTCAGCTCGCCGCCATGGCAGATCACAGCGCGTTTGAGCGCCGGCGGCAGATTCAATGCTTCAAACCCGACTGTGTAGTCCGCGGCCGCGATGTCGGGAACAAACCCCTTCAGAATGTTGCTGAAGTACGCCGACGATTCCCGCGGCAATTCCGAGGGGAGGATATCGACGACCATCATCACCGGGCCGTGCCCTTCCACTCCCGATTGGATGGATCCCGTCTGCGGATCGTAAACGTAGATCGGATCGTCAGGCTCGGTCGCCTTGACCGTGATCTCGATTCCGCCTTTCACATCACACGAGATATCGCCAATCACGCGAAGCTTGGGCTGACCATCAGCATAGATCGCCTTGGCTGCCTCGACTGTGATCAGGCGCGGGTATTTCGGCTCCCAGTAGATGCAATTCACCAGCGTGGTCAGATGCGGGAGATAGCGCTCGAATGCCGCTCGGTAACGTTCAGGGTGATCGTAGAATTCTTGTAACTCAAAGGCCTTGTGCTCCTCAAGCGGCAGGACGGTGTCTTTCTCTTGGAATACGATCTTGAGGATCGAATGCCGCGCGTTCTCCGGCAACCGCCCTGCCAGCAGGTCCGCCGGAGTGACATCTGTAATCGGCAGCAGGTCGAGGATTTCTTGCGCACCCTTCGCCACGTTGCCATAACCGGCAATGCCGATGGTGAGCGGCGTGATGGCCTTAGGAAGTCCGTCTCTCTTGATGCGTTCTCCAACCTTTTGGATGGCAGCCTTGGCAGTAGCCAGATCAGCATACTTCGACGCTTGGGTAAGCGGCTCGAATGGATTGTCGATGCCTTCCCACGCCAGGCGATCGCCGAGAGACCACAGGGTGTCAATCATCCCCGCTAGACCGGCGTAATTGCCAAAAGCAATCAAGCGGCGGCCGTCATCATTGGTGATCTTCTCATAGTCGATGATCGTGCAGCCCAGATCCAATGCCCGCTGCAGCATGGGCATGTTTGTGATTTGCCCCTTAATCACGTGGGAGAAGAAGACGTAGGCCTTGTCCTTTTCCAGTACGTCGATAGGGATTTCCTTCAGCGCGATGATGACGGGGCAGTCTTTGAGATCCGCTGCCACGGACAGTCCAGCCTCGCGGTATTCGTCGTCGGAGTAGGCCCGCATGTCCGAGGATTGCACGATGAAGTCGGTGCCCATTGCCTGAGCCAATTCGCGCACATGGACAGGGATCAGCGGGGTCCGCCGCTCCCAGTGATACATGTCTTCTCGCCGAAGACCCACACGTGGCCTGTTCCCCACAAGCATCACCCCTTGCCCCGATTCGAGAGGCGCGCAAGTATACCGAACGCCCTGTAGATGGGCAATCAGATGCCCACGGCATGATGTCCGGGACTGTCCCCTTTGGGGACTGTCCCCTCAGCCCTCTAGCGAACGCCCCAGCGTTCGAAGGCGGCTTTGCCTTCTTGGGTGAAGAAGAGCCACTGTTGGATGCCGTCCATGTCGTGATGGAACGTTTCGCCGCAGTCATCCAAGAAGGCGCGAGTGGCAGTGACCATGGCACGAGCGTTGTCGGATGCTGGGTCTGTCAGCCACGCCTTCACCGGCTTCAGCAGATCGTCTGAGATCGCCATCTGTGCAAACTCCTGCTCGGACCAGTGCACGGTCGACGGCCACGATTTCTTGGCCAGGAGGATGACCTTCACGAGAGAGCTGATAGTTCCTCCACGCAGCAACGCCAGGTTGATCGGCAGTTCTCCTCGCTCCGCCGTCTTGCGCGCGCGGCCTAGGCTGTAGAGACACTCGAGGAAGTGAACCGTCATCCGCTCAAGGCGTATGCCTTCTGGTAGCTCTGCAAGCTGCTTGATGATTGGCTCAATGCGTCCATCAGGATCGTGAAGGATCTGCGCATGTTGATAAGGATAGTGGAACAGGTCGAGGCCTGACTTCGTCAGGTTGAAGAAATCGCTCCACGGAATGAGGTAGAACTCGTAATCCACGACCTTGGGATTGTCCTCTTTGAACGCGAAGGTTTGCCGCTTTTCCATCGGCGTCTGCTCATACACCGCGTTTTCGACAATGACTTCGATGTCGAGGTCTGATAGCTCGTCTCGATAAGGCCGCGTAGCTGAGCCAACGACGTAGATGCCAATGACGCCGTCCATCTCAAGATAGGGTTTGATGAGTTCGCGCGCGCGTTCCATGAAGCCTCCTCATTGCGTGGCCGAAGAGCAAACCGACAGATCAAAGAATACGCCCTGTCGAATTCGTATTCGAACAGGGCGCTCTGGTGGGTAGTACAGGGCTCGAACCTGTGACCTCTTGCACGTCAAGCAAGCGCTCTCCCAGCTGAGCTAACCACCCCTATTGTGAGGCGACGACCGGATTCGAACCGGTGAGTCAGGGATTTGCAGTCCCTTGCCTTACCACTTGGCTACGTCGCCGGTGCCTGGCTGATTATATGGGGCCTCTTGGGACGGGTCAATGCGGGAGGGCGTTCGTCGAATCTTCCATCCAGGATGCAGGTCTTGGCACGCGCCCAACGTGGCCTGTCGCCATTCTGGCGCAAGATGCCCACCTAGCGTGGGGCACAGCGCCGCGGTTTTCGTCGAGATGTCGATCTAGCGATGGGTTCTCCTGCAAGCACTTTGCGCTGGTTGTCGACCTGAGGCGATCGAAGGCAGCCCTGGGCGGCAATGCGGGGACACGCCCGAGAAAACGGATGTAGAGCTGGCCCCCTATTCCTGGCGTTTGACGTACGTGTTGATGATGTTCTCCAAATTCTCCACGTATCCAGAGTGCGTCCATTCGGGCGTTCCGTCCGTGTTCCAGAGGAAGAAGGTGGGGACAGTCATGACATCGAATAGGTCAGCCATGCGCCAGGATGGATCAAGCAATAGCGTCAGTTTGGCGGCATCGCTGTCAAATAGCTCCGGCTCCGTGAGTTCTTCGGTGATGACTAGCGTGACTGCAAACGACTCAGCAATCTCAAGGAGTTGGGGCAGTACGGCATGGCACACTGAACACTCAGCACCGACAAAGACCATCAGTAAGGGTTCGGGCAGCTGGAGATATCCTCCGTAGATCGTCGAGCCCGGCATTGGAACATCCTGAGCTTCGGAATCTGAGGGTGCGGCGAAGGCTTCAAGCGCTGTCATTAGCTCTTCGTCAGTGAATCCTCGATCCAGGCGATCGATGACCAGTCCATCTCGAACAAGGAAGAGGGTTGGCACGCGCCCGACGCCAAGCGCGGAGGCAAGAAGGAAGGTTTGATCAAGAATGACTGGCCACGCGAGTTCCAGCCCTGCGATCATGTCCCGCAGATCCGAACTGTCTTCGGGCGCTACGAGGAAGACTGGGAGTTCTGGGTAGCTTTGAGCCGCTGTTTGAAGCAGAGCGACTCCTGTTTCACAGCTGGTGGAGTTGGGAATGGCAAACAGAAGAATCAGATCGCCTTCAAGATCCAGATCCGTAATGGTGGCCCCGTCAAGCAGGGACATGGTGAGCGGCGGAAGCATGCTGATTTCTTCAGACAAACACCATGATCCACTCACCATCACAACGATCATGGCCAAGAGAATGCTTCGTCTCATCGAGAATCCCTCCCTTTCTGTGGTGGCACACTGGACGTTGGATGTCAGGCCAAATTACGTCGTTCGCACCCGTGAGAGCATCTTGCTGGCTGCGCTATCCTCTGTCCCAGGATCAACCAGTGCGACCAGCATGCGGGCATCAGGAGTCAGAGGCACCTTTGAATGAACGCGTCCCGCCGGAATATGAAGTCCTGAATTGACGGAAAGGTGGTGCTGATCCGTCTCAAGGTGAAAGGCGACGACCCCGCTTAGGACAAGAGCATGCATATCCTGACTATGGTAGTGGGATGGCGTCATCAGTTTACGCATGTCGTGCGTCGAGAAACAGTAAATGCGAATATTGTCAGGATTCAGATTGTGGAGACACTGGATCGTCCAGCTACCACAGATTGCATCGCCTTCTTCTCCCGATGGCAGAAACGCATCGTCCGTCGTGTAGGTTCGAGAGGCCATCTCCATGGCTTGCTTGATCGCGGCATCGTATTCGTCCAAAGTGACCTTTCCCATCGCGACCAACTCATCTCGAAGAAACTCTATCAAGGGAATCGACTTGTCTAGACAAACGCGAAGAATGGAATTGCCAATCTCCTTGATCGGCATTCCCAGATCCTTCTTCCGCCGCTGTAGCCGTAGATGGACATCATGATCGAGCACGAGGTGCTTCTTGGTTGCCATGGTTCTCCTTAGCAGGCTGCGCGGTTGGCATATTAGCCACTAGTGTCTTCATGTGCCAAATGCTTGATAATGGCCAATGCTGCCTCTCCGTTGCCATGACCAGAAACCTACTCTCTCCAAGCAGTTAACTATCGGGCACTAGATTGCTTCGTGATCCGTTTCCCTTTACACCATACCGGTTGTAGGGATACGGCTAACAAATAGCTCTTCTCCGTGTAAAATAGCGATAAGTCGTCTAGCGTAGTGCTCCTAAATAGGATGCATTGCTCCTAGATTGACTGTTTGGCCGAACAAGGCAAACCGGGAGTGATCCCGGGACGCAAAGCTACGGGCCT
>SPBW01000190.1 GCA_004525685.1 Candidatus Atribacteria bacterium | reverse complement strand
ATGAAGCTGGCGATGAGCATGATATGCAATAGGCCGCGATGCTTGCACACAAACCGGAACCCCATTTGGATGGAGACGAGGATGCTCTCTCTCTCGGATGATGGATCAACGATTGGTTGCGGAATGCGCAGGAAAAGGAGGACGATCACTGCAATGGCAGCAGTTCCCACGTCCATCAGCATGATGCTGTGGACAGGCATGACACTGATGAGAAGTGCTCCCAGCATCGGGCCAGCCACCTGCATGGCACCGCCGACGCTCTGATTCAGTCCGGCGATGCGAGTCAAGTGCTGAGGTGGCACCAGCATCGTCGTCGAAGCGCCTATGGCCGGAAGATGAAATGCATCTCCGATGGCGCGGACAATGATGATGCCGTAGACGTGCCACATCTCCATGTTCCCCGTCCAGAACAGATAGGCCAGGAGCAAGGATGCAAGTGCGATGCCCGTATCAGAGACTATAATCGTGAGGCGACGATTCCAACGATCGACGTAGGCGCCCACCAGCGGGCCCAGCAGCACGGTGGGAAGGATGAGTCCTAGCGTGGCTGTTGCTAGAACCTGAGCTGAGCCTGTCTCTTGAGTCAGCCACCAGACGAGCGCAAAACCTCCAGCCCGACTTCCAAGCCGTGAGATCATCTGTCCAGTCCAGATTGTGAAGAAGCGAGGAGCCCATCGTTTCTCCGGCATCAGCTTCTCCCCTGCTGCCCAAACAGATCAGCAATGACGCACTGCAGGGTGAAGAAGCAGGTTTCGGCCAATAAGAAAGCAAGTGCTCTTATGTGTGCCCACGGGATGGTGTGATCCAGCGTGGGATTGATGGCGACGGTCGATTTCATAGTTGCTCCTCTAGGATCTCATACGGGCTGCGATGGGCCTATTGCCCCATATGACGTTTGACGCCTCCGTACTGTTGGCTCGATGCTGTGGATGACGTGAGGAAGGTCTTTAGGAGACGACGGCGGATCCTGTGAGGGAATTCGAGGGCTGAACACTACTCCAAGCGACTCGCAAGCGGACAGCGGCTCGAGAGTGTGCGTTATCTCAAGCCGCGGATAGTATCTGCAAAACAGCTAGCACCTGATGTAAAGCTGCTTGGGCGGTCTAGGGCAGTCGCGGATCAGGGCCGTTCTCACAGCAACCGGCAACGCTTCGCGTTGCCTGGAAGAAAGGCTCGCCTTTCTTCAGACGTGGTTGTTAACGCACTTGCAGCAGCAGATACACTTCTCGTTGTCCACTGTTGGGGCGTTGAAGCCTTGTTGGGAGATGGCGCCTACTAGGCACAAAGGCAGGGTTGGACAGGGATGATTCTGGGGGCAAAGCTCTTTGCGGATGACAATCATCATGGCCTCCTTAGCTGACAGTATGCTTGCGCCTAGCGCATAGGACCACCATTGGGCGAAGAATCGGGCGATCCCGTGCGCGACGAGAGTGCCGCTAGAAGCTCAGAATGTGCCGCCCGCTTGCCGCGATGTGGACCACTGCGAGTAAGGGCTGGTGAGTGAGAGGGATGATGTCCATGAGCCGTGGATACTATCCTTTGCCCGCACCGCTTGAATCAGCAAGCTCTTCTTCCAGTCGGCCCGCAGCACTTCCGCCATGCTGATCTTCATGTTTCCGTCCTATCGAGGCCCATCCCACTTCCTGCAGAACATGTTCAGCAAATCTTGTGGGAACGGGCACATCAAGCGGGAACGCACGTTCTCTGCCAAGGCTTATCTTCTCGGCGGGGCTAGACTGTCTTTGGAAGACTCATGCTGTAAATTGGCTCTCGATCTGACAGGAATCGTGAGATTCGTCACTGCCTGCCCAGTAATGTCTCGCATGGGCGTGGGCAGTCTTCTGGGAATCGCATTGAGCCTTAGAGAGAACGCAGCCATACGATACTCGGGCCGCCTGTTGTTCCATACGCAGGTATGAATAGGTCGAGATCGCCGTCGCCATCTAGATCGCCTACGCCGGGACCACATGAACTCACTCCTGATACGCGGACCAGGCTATCTGTGAAGCGGGCGGCTCCGTCATTCAGCCAGAGTTGGTTGTCCTCATTGAGGATAGAGAGGAAGACATCGAGCGTTCCATCTCCGTTGAAGTCGCGGAGAATCGGCCACGCTGCCGACGTAGAGAGAAGCTCTGTGGTCACAATCTCAAATGACCCATCCCCGTTTCCAAGCAGCAGATTGGGCTGCCCCGATGCCATCCACGTCCCGTTCGTGTCCATGGCATCGATGTCACCATCGCCATCTAGATCGCCGAATGCAATGCTAAACGGTTCATACTGGAGAAAGGCACAGTCTGCACGCCATACCTCGTCAAGGCCACCATGCCCATCATTGAGCAATGTGACGTACATCGATCCGGGTTCCTTGATCATCGCATCGATATCACCGTCGCCATCCAAATCGTGAAACAGCGTTCCGAAGGGGAGACTGTACTCGGAATCTACGAACTGACCAGAGCCATCATTGAGGTAGACGTGGCTGATGAATTCTCGTGCTAGCGTGAGATAGGCGACGAATGCGTCAAGATCGCCATCGGCATCGATATCTACGAGGCGAACGAGATTCGCGCTGATGGACGTATCGCCCAGATCTTGACCCGAATCAGTAAATCGCGCGTGCCCATCGTTGAAGTAGATCTTGCTGGGCAGGCTTCGTCCGAATGCGTAGGCGCAGGCGATGAAGATATCGAGGTCGCCATCGCCGTCGAGGTCTCCAAGACCGACACCGTGTCCCTGTTGCGTCAGGAGTTGATCAGTGGCCGCAAATTGGCCGGCCCCGTCATTAAGCAAGAGACAACTGTCGTTTCGTCCTTGATTGGCAAGCACGGCGTCGAGATCGCCATCGGCATCCAAGTCGCCCAGCGCGATCTGAAATGTCGTTGCATGCCCGACTTCTTCGACGGCGTCGAATTGGATGGGATAAGGTGGTTCGTCTTCCGCGATCAGGGACGGACTCCAGCAAACGATACCCAGTGCTGCGAGCAGGAAGAGACCTAGCGTGCGTCTTGTCTTCATGTCTGCATTCTCTCCTCACGGCGTGAGCCTAGGCTATCCTAGGTTGGGACTGTCTCGATAGCATTGCACACGCGTACAGGAGAGCCATGCTTCCCGGTGAACGAATCCTGCTGGCTCGGCCGGGCCACTCTGGATTTCATCCACTAGCAAGGGCAACGCGGCACATGAGTGAAGCGGCCAGCGCACCGTGTGGCTGCTGCTAGAACCCAAGCACGCCGAAAACGAGCCAAGCCATACCCAATGCAAGCACGGTGTTAAACACAGTTGCTGCGCCGTACACGGCAAGCGGGCGCCAGCCCAATCTTCCCAGCTCGCGGACAGATAGCTCAAGCCCAATGGTGAAGAAGGCCATGGCAAACGCCCATTTTGACAACGTCGTCAAAGCGCCGACGATCTCGGGGCTGAACAGGCCAAAGGAAGCGAGTACAGAGACGAACACAAAGCCGAGAACGAACTTCGGGAACCGGTGCCAAATTATGGAAGCGCTTGGCTTCTCATCAGGCCTCTTCTCGACGCGAACCACGAAATAGAGCGCGAGCAGGAACGCGGCTACGCCGATCAGCGCGTTTTGTGACATCTTCACAACCGTGGCAACGGCTTGAGCAGCCTCTCCGTGGATTGTGCCAGCTCCAACGACGGCAGCAGTTGTGTCGATGTTGCCACCGAACCAGGCACCGGCTACGTCGGCTGGCAACCCCATGGCTTGAGCCATCCATGGCATGGCTATCATCAACGGAATGGCAGTGATGATGACAAGTGCCGTGACGTAAGTGATTTCCTTCTTCTTCGCTACGACAGCTCCTGCGGCAGCGATGGCTGCAGATACGCCGCAGATCGATACGGCAGCAGCCATGACGGCCTTGAGCTGCTCGTTGATCTTGAGTTTCGTGCCCAGCCACCACGTGAAGAAGAAGACACACGTAACCATGACGATGGCTTGGATAAGACCTCCCGCTCCCTGGCTCAGGATCTGTGTGATGTCCAAGCGTGCTCCCATCAGCACCAGACCAATCTTTAGAAACAGCTCT
>SPBW01000134.1 GCA_004525685.1 Candidatus Atribacteria bacterium | reverse complement strand
TCGGGTCTTGTATTTCAACATCGCTGCGTCCTGATGCTCTGGTGAAGGACGGGAATCTGGTGTCGCATTGACTTCCTCGGAGGTTGCACGCTTGGTCCGATGCAACGTCCGCGCGAGCACCGTCCAAGGAACTGCATCACGAGATAGGGAACAGACAACTGTTTGGACCTGGTTCTTCCTTCGCGAATACCCCCGAGAGGATTCGAACTAGCCTAGTTCGTGGTCGGAGAATCTTGCTGCCTCGCTGTGTCCCGCGGATGCTTCAGCGCATGATCGTAGACCGCCATCAGGCTGGTCGCTTGGACCGGTCCTAGGAACAGTGTCCCGCTGAGAATGGCGACGATTTCGATGGTCCAGGACGGGATGGGGGTGTGATACATCGAGATCCAAGAGAGGATTCCAAGCACCATGTACGGAATGGCTAAGAGAAGCCCGATCCCGAAGATGGTGCCGCGGTATCCTTTGGTGATGTGGGAGCTTTCGCTCAAGGTATCCGTCACACGCGCCCGACGATCTCCCAACTTGGGGTCTAAGAACCGAATGAGCACAAACGAATACATCAAGGTAATGATGATGCCTGGAATAATCAGAGCCAGTGTCCCCAGTATGGTTAGGAGGGAGACGACTAGATAGGCACCTATGATCGGTCCCAGTTGGTGCATTCCAGCGAAAAGCTCACGAAAGGCGACGGGTTCCCGTCGAACAGCCTTGAGCGCCAGCAGATGCTGCCCCGCATACAAGGGGGCAAGAACGACCATCGACGCGATCAGCTGAATGAAGAGCCAGGTATCGGGTATGAGCAGGTCAAGGAGTTGTTGACACCCCAGGATGACCAGCCATGCTCCTAAGAGCAATGGCAGACGCTCCGTGAACGCATCGAATCCTTTGCGTAGTGCTGCCCAAGACGTCATGAGACCTCCCCGAGAGGATGTTGGGTTTCATCCTACTTTGCCTGAGGAGGCATGCCAACCCCACCTATGTCCTAAGTGGGGCGCCAAGCACACACTATTCGTCAAGCATGCGGCGAACGGCTTCAGCCAACTGCAATTGCGTCTTGGCTTCGATGTAGGCAAGCACCTTGCGCCAGGCAAAGGGAATACCCGCAGCCAATGTCAGGGCAACCAATCCCCATGCTCCGGCTGTGATGAGTCGTGCAACGTCGTTCACAAATTCCTCCTCTTCGATGCCGTCCTAGTATGCCATTGCTGTGCTGCATTTGGCAACGGCCTTGCAGGCTCTATCAACCTGCAAGAAAAACCAGGGGGAATGCCGATTGCATTCCCCCTGCACAGTTTAGGTGTGCTCAGTTCGCCGCGCGGATTACGACATGAGGCCGACTTGCACATTGCGGAATCGTGCGGGTGCTGTGCCATGACCCGTATGGGCTACTTGGCCAGGCTGTCCCTTTCCACAATTGGGAGTACCCCAGACATTCCAATGGTCTGCATTGCAGATGGCGTCACAGCTGCCCCAGAACTGTGGCGTAATGCCTGTGTAAGTAGCGTTCTTCACTACCTGTCCCAACTTTCCGTTCTTGATCTCATAAGCAAGTTCGGTGCCAAACTGGAAGTTGAGTCGTTTGTCGTCAATGGACCAGGACTTGTTGGTCAGCATATAGATGCCGTCGTCCGTGTCAGCGATCAGTTCATCCAACGTTGGCTCGCCGGGCTTCAAGCTGACGTTGTTCATGCGGATGATCGGCACGCGGTTCCAGCCATCAGCACGCATGCATCCGTTGGATCGTTCCGGTGCATCAGGATGTGTCTTTCTCAGCTGGCTAGCCGTCTCACGTGATGTCAGATAGCCAACAAACATGCCATCCCTAACGATGTCCGTCGTCTGGGCCGGGACACCCTCGTCGTCATAGCCATAGGTCCCAAGACCACCCGGCGTAACAGCATCTGAGACAAGATTGACGATGTCCGAGCCATAGCGGAAGGTCCCGAACTTCTCGGGCGTTAGGAAACTGGTCCCCGCGTACGCGGCTTCGGTGCCATAAACACGATCAAGTTCAATCGGATGACCGCAGGATTCGTGCACTTGGAGCCCCAACTGCGGGCCATCAAGGATGAGCGTGGTCGTCTTGCTCGGGCACTGAGGTGCCGAAAGCAACGCAACAACTTCTTCACCTGCTTGGCGCGCGTTGCCCGGAAGATCCCACTTCGTGATGAACTCGTATCCAGCCGTACCTTGATGTCGGCCGAACGAATTGGGATAGGATCGCTGCTGCATTTCACCTTCACCAACAGCGCGAACCGTGATGCCCAAGCCCGACTCCACCAGCGTTTGCTCGATGTAGCTACCTTCTGAACTGGCAAACGTCTTGGTCTCTCTCAAGAAACCCATCGTTCCCTGAGCAACAGCGACTCCCTTGACGGCACGAGCTTCCTTGTCTGCTTCCATGAGCACGTCGATCTTATTCTCCAAAGACACTTCGAAAGGATCAATCTCCATCGGCGTCTTGTAGGTATCGACATGCACCTCGGATGGCCCAATTTGGACGTCCGCTTCTTTGGTTAAGGCGCTTGCCTTGGCAATCGTTACCGCCTGGGCGGCAATGCGATCGATTTCCTCTTCTGTCAATCGGCTGCTGCTGGCAAATCCCCAGGCTCCGTCTGCAATGACACGGACGCCAAACCCGAAATCATCATCGAGAGAAAGGGTTTGCACGATACCGTTCTTGACGGTTACGTTCTGATTCTCGCGCCGAACGATGCGAATGTCAGCATAGGTTGCCCCTTTGCTTTGTGCGACATCGAGCGCGCGTTCTGTAAAGTTTCGCATAGGATTCCCTCCTCCCTTTCTAGAATTCCGTGGTTCCAGTGAACGTGAAGTTGTTGATCTTGGCCGCTGGCGCGCAGCTAGCGAAATTGCCGAATCCCATCTTGATCACTTTCAGCTCTTTGCCAAGCATTTCGGCGTTGGCGAATGCCTCAAGGATGGACTGGGTGAACCGCAGATTCTTCAGAGGGCGGGTAATCTTCCCGTTTTCGATGAGGAACGTCCCATCGCGTGTCATCCCCGTCAGAATCGCCTTCACTGGATGAACTGGATTCACATAGTGGAAACGGGTGACCCAGATTCCCTTCTTTGTAGATGCAATCATCTCTTCTTTGCTGGCCGAACCCGGCTGCATGATGAGGTTGATTGGCAAGGGCCCCATGGTATTAGGGGCAGGCAATCCGTGGCCTGTCGACGTCTTGCCGGGCTCGCGAGCAGCCGTCGCGGAATCATAGACAGCATTTCGCGCGATGCCGTTTTCGATCAGCATGACCTTCTGTTTCGGCACGCCCTCAAAGTCGAAGGGAAGTCGCACGCCGCGCGGGTCGAACCCGTCGTCCCATATGGAGATGTTGTCTCCGGTAACCTTTTCGCCAATGCGTCCACTCATGAAGCTGCGCTTCTCTTGCACAGCCAGCGCACTGAATCCAAGGTATCCGAGGTAGAACATCATCGTTCCAACGGCATCCTCTTCAAGAATGACGGTGTAGGCCCCCGGATCGATCGATGACGGATTCTTGCTGCGAATCGCCTTGTCTACGGCAATGCGTCCGATCTCTGACAGGTCCAGATTCTCTACATCCTGCGCGCAGTCAGCCGCATAGCCCGAGGAGTTCTCAGACATAACGACCGTCATGACCGTGGCCATGGTGCCACCGTGATAGGCGGATATGCCCAGCGAATTGGCGACCATCATCTCTTCGGTTCCTGTGGAGAATGCTCCTGAGGCAACCAGGTTGTTGGATCGCGACATATCAAGAATCGCGCCCACGCCCTTGGCGCGAGCGACTGCCGAGCACATTGCCGTCGACTCCGAGTAAGAGTCAACCTCCTGGATAGGAAGTGGTTCAGGAAGCGAGACAAATTCTGGGTTCTCCTGCTGGAAGGAAGCAATGGTTTCTGCCTTCTGGACCAGCCGCTTGAGAGATTCCGGAGAAATGTCGTTGCTAGAAGCAACTCCGATCTTCTTGCCCACCACGGAACGCACACGGACGCTGACGTCCGTTTCTGAAACATTCTGGTGGATGTTGTTTGCTGCGAATCGTGTGAGTGCGAGATCTTGCCCCGCTACGAGCACCTCGGTCTGATCCGCTTGTGCCGCGCTCAGGACGGTATCTGCGATAGCCTTGAGCTTTGCTTTCCCAATCATTGGGCCCCCTTTCGAAGTGGCATGCCATGTTGTTACCCAGTACGTAGGTCTTCAACGGAGATACGTTCAATCGTCTAGACAGGGTACTACTCTGCATCGGTGATCTCAATCGAATCGGTTCATCATCGATCGATCAGAGATGCGCACTTGTAACGTAGATCTGATCTGGCAAATCGCCTATACTGATCACGTAATCATGGCTACACGAATTCTGGTTGTCGATGATGAGCCCGGGATCGTCCAATCCGTGCGATCCTATCTTGAGGCCGCCCACTTCGAGGTCCTGGTTGCCTATGATGGGAAGGAGGCGCTCGCTCAATTCGACACGCAGGCTCCCGATCTCATCATTCTTGATTGGATGCTGCCTGAGATCGACGGCTTGACTGTCGCCCAGCGCGTTCGTCAACGATCCAACGTACCCATCATTATGCTCACAGCCCGAGTGGAAGAGGATGACCGCATTGCAGGACTGGAGACAGGTGCCGATGACTACATCGTCAAGCCCTTCAGCTCAAGAGAATTGGAGGCCCGCGTACGCGCCGTGCTACGTCGCTCGACAGGCGATGGAAATAGCGTGGTCGAGGTAGGCACCCTCCGGCTCGACCATGAGCAGCGACAGGTTCATGTGGCAGGCAAGCCCGTAGAGTTAACGTCAATGGAATTCGATCTACTCGCCTTTCTCATGACCCAGCCAGGGCGTGTGTTCACGCGACTAGAGTTGCTTGAGGCCGTGCGTGGCGACGCCTACGGAGGCTTCGAACGGTCTGTTGATTCGCACATCAAACGCTTGCGGCAGAAGATCGAACCCGATTCACAAGACGCTAGGCTCATTCTCACCGTATTTGGCGTAGGCTACAGATTGGCCAAGGGAGGAGGCACATGATCCGACGACTTCGCCAGCTTTCGTTTGGAGCCAAGCTGTTGACCGCGTTTGTGCTGATCATCGCGCTAACCACGTTGGCAGGCTACTTCTTCATCAGCATCTCGGTCGATCGTGCCTTTTCCGAGTTCGCCGTGGGACGCTCATCGCAACAGGATCGCGTGCTGTTCAGCCTGTTTGAGCTTCTGTATCGACGCATTGGCGACATGGACCTCGTTCTGGAGTCGCTGGTGCAACAGGGAGCCGGACTTCCCGCCGTCATCGTTAATCCTGATGGCGATATCGTCTATTCTCCTGACTTGGCTCAGATCAGAGTTGGCCGCCATCTTGACGCCGACTTGCTTGCGCTGGGGATCCCCTTTACCTTGGAGGAGCAGCAGTGGACGTTCCTGCCCACACGGTTCCTTGCCAGCATTCAGCTTGAAGAAGGCTATCTGCAGCGATCGCGCCGGTCGCTTTGGTTTGCTGGATTGACTGCCGGGATCGCAGCGATGCTGCTTTCGTTCTTTCTTATTCGACAGCTGACAAGTCCTCTTCGAAAGCTCGATTACGCCTCGCGCCGCGTGGCTGCGGGTGAATTCTCTGAGCGCGTTGACATTCGGTCTGCAGACGAATTAGGCCGTTTGGCTGATTCGTTCAACGAAATGGCTGCCAGCCTTGAGTCCTCTGAGCAGGTGAAGAAGCAACTGATCGCGGACATATCGCACGAGCTGCGAACACCCATCAGCGTCGTTCGAACGACGCTG
>SPBW01000123.1 GCA_004525685.1 Candidatus Atribacteria bacterium | reverse complement strand
GAGAAGAACGAAGCGATGATTGGCAAGACAGTGGAAGTGTTGATTGACGAGGCAACAGCAGAAGACGGTATTTGGATAGGAAGAACCCAGTCCCAAGCGCCTGATGTAGATAGTGTGACCTATGTCATTGGAGAGAACCTCGAAGCTGGCCAATTCGTCCAGGCCGAGATTATCCAAACTGAAGACTACGATTTGCTCGCGCAGGCCTAGCTATCGGGTCTTGCGATTTCGTCCAGAAGCGATTGGGTATTGGAAAACGTTGCCCAGAAGCAACGGCTCCCTACCATGAAGAGCATGAAGCTCGGAAACCCTCAGTTCTTCCTTCATACCCTTCATGGTGAAGGGGTTGGGCCCTGCCAAGAATATCCAATACCACATCAACGCACTCAGAAGATCTGATGCGCCAGCCTGACGCAACCCGAGATCAACCTTCGCTCAGAATTCCAGCCTGGCGCAGGCCAACCCCTTGTCCGCGCACCCGAAGAACCCTCGATTCAGGAATGGAATCAGCTGGTAGAGGATCCATCGCCGGGCGCGTCACGCGTTTGCGCGCACAATGGCATCAGAATGCAGCCACCCACAGGAATTCATCCAGGAGGGGATGAGTTCTAGATCGTTGCGAAGGAGGAAGCGTGATATCTAAGTCCTCTAGGAACCCTGAGATGCATCCCGCGATCTCCAATTCGTTCAATTCATAATCATAGTTTGTTTGGACCTCTTGTCTAAACGCAATCAACGTCTGCACTCGTAGGAGCTGCAAATGCCGGGAGCCAGTTGACGCTGTCAGCCCCTCACGTATCGCCAAGTCCTCTGCCGTCAACTCATCGTTCTGCCTTAACAGTTCCGCAGGATCCGAATTCGACTAGGGGCTGAGAGCAGCCCCTAGAATCCTGCATGGGTCTTTGGAATCGGAAGGCCTTCCTTTGCTCTCCTGTTGACAACCAAAAGGGGATGACTATAATGACAATTGAGTATTTGGCCACTTGCGCAAATTGCTAACTAGAAAGATTTAAGAATATACATAGGCCTGCACCCGCTGCGACGCAACGACGCAACGACGTGCGGCGATGAGGCCAGGCGAGTGTAGATAAGGAAAGAAAATCCTACTCCCAACAGGGAAGGGAGGCGGCAAGAATGGGCAAGACAACAAACAAGACGACAAAGACGGCACCCAAAGCGACCCAGAGCAAGAAGAGTCGATAACCCTATGCGCCACTTGGGAGGGGGAATTGCAGCCTCTCCTCTCCTTAGTTTGCTTTGATGGGATAGATCAGGACTGATGCTCAATCCGATAGAGACGTCGTGTGAACAAGGATTACGAGAACGCGTGTGATGCTCATCCTCGCCGAGAGGGATCAGAGATGAACCCCAAGGCACAGAAACAACTGGCACAGTCAAGGACCGGATACAAGGGGAGAGGCTTCCCGCGAAAGACCGTGCCGCGAGGCAGCAAGTTGCATACATGAAGATGTGAGGGAGTGAACAATGAAGACGATACTCGTAGTATTGGCTGCCTTACTGCTTGGAGGAACAGCCATTGCCCAAGTAGCGCCAATGGGGATTGTTGTCGAACCTCCGGCAACGAATGGACTGACGGTTCGAGTATGGATGGACAAACCTGTTTACGTTATTGGCGAATCAGTACAGGCCACCTTTCAGATTAACAAAGCTGCCTACGTCTACGTCTGGGACATTGAACCAACGGGGACAGTCCGGCAGATTTTTCCCAATCAATATGACACGAATAACTATTTTCAGGCAGGTATTTACAGGATCCCGAGTGCCGGAACGCTGTATCGACTTGCAGTAACCCCGCCAACCGGGACGGAATGGCTGCAGATTGTAGCTGCAACAACGCCTCTAACCGGAGTGTTTGGGGCAGCCTCTGGCCTGGTTCCATTCCCAGTGCTGAGCTTCAGCGCTTCGAACTGGAGTGCTCAATTGCAGTTCCAAGTGAAAGGGCTTGTCCCGTCCCAAGAGAATCGTGCCTTCGACTTCACAAAGTTCGAGATCATCTCGGGGACGGCTCCCGCATACGGTACGCTTCAAATCAATTCAACTCCCGTATCTGCCGAATTGTACGTCGACTCGGTGTTCCGAAGCTGGACGCCTCGCAGCATCGTGCTGACAGCCGGCTATCATGACATCGTCATTCGAAAGTCCGGCTATCTGGAGCACACAACGCGGGTGTACGTCCGAGGGAATTCTACACAAACTATCAGCGTAGCCCTTGATCCCGTCGTGACGAACCAATTCCCAGTGGCCCGGTTCACCGTTACGCCGTTGGCTCCTCGCGTCGGCGAAACCATCCAACTGGATGCCTCGGCGTCAACGGATGCGGACGGGTCCATTTCGAGCTACTTCTGGGACTTCAATGGAGACGGAATTACTGACCGGACGGGGCGAACGGCAACTTGGCAGTACATGGTCTCTGGAGCAGTTGCTGTACGTCTCACCGTCACGGATAACCGCGGAGCTACAGGACAGGCTTCACAAATCTTGAGCATCCGTTCCGCTAATCAGGCACCTATTGCGCTGTTCGGTGCCACTCCGAGCTCGCCGACGGTGTGGAGCCCGGTGACGCTAGATGGTGGCGCTTCCTACGACCCAGATGGTGCAATCGCCACGTACAGTTGGGATTTGGATGGCGATGGAGTCATCGATCAGACAGGGCGAACCGTCATCAAGACCTACTATACGCCCGCGACCTATTGGGTGACGCTTTTCGTAACCGACTTGGGCGGGTCGACGGGAATCCGTAGCCTGCCATTGGTCGTTGGACCATCCCCGACTCCAGGCATGCCAGCAATGGGAAATGTACCTGGAGTTTACGTTTGGGGAACAGATACCTGGTGCATTACGATCAATGGATCGCCTCTGTGGACGACGTCACGTCCCTACAGGATTGAGTTACGTACGGACGGCGTCTTCCTAGGCGCGTCGTCAGGATCCGGGGTCGCCCCGATGGGGCTTGTTCCGACTCAGACGTCCGAAGGCTGGAAGCTAATTCTCGAGGGAAACGTTGGGATTACAGCCCAGACCTATACATTCCAGGCTGCGGGCGCCACATCAATTTATATGGATCTGGCTTTGGATACGGACGGTGACGGATACGTCAACCGCTCCACAGGATTCGTTCGATTCGGGCAATCCATGGTAGGCGCCCCTCGAAATCCTATTGTGGTCGGCAAACCGGATGGATACTTCGGAGCCCTGACGCCAAATCTGAACTACAAAGTGGGCTCTCCCATGTTTTACTCAGAAACCTCTCGTCTTGTATTCTATTTCACAACGATTGGAGACCTTGCGGGGACTCCATGAACCATAGCCTGAAGACGCGCCGGACGACGGTTCGTTGCAGCAAGTTGGTTTACTCTGCCGGGAGCCAAAGCTCCCGGCAGGACAACGGAGGTGGATCATGAAGGCCAATCGGATGTGGATGTGTTTGGCTGTGTCAGTGGTGATGTTAGCGCCAGCCGCGTGGGGGCTCTCCCTTTGTAGTTATCAGACACCTGAGACGTTGTTGATGGATGCAGGCACGTCGTTCTCGTATCAGTACTTTGATGATGCGAACACGCCGGCCATTGATGTGAGCACGGGGAGAATCGATTTCAGCTTTAGTCGGCTTCGTGATACAGCCATCTATGGCTCTACTGTGAGATTGAATGGACAGGTTGGACTGACGAACTTCCTCCCGTCTCGGTGGATGGGGGAGGCGGATGCGTCATTCCGCTACTACGTATCAAAAGACCTTCCGTTGTTCGGGTTTGGAGGGGTGCACGGCATCACCACTACCGGCCAAACGCAACTGGGATTGGATATCCAATCGGGGTTCGGATTCGGCAGATTCAAAGATGTCTCGCCACTTGCCAAGGCGATGCTCATTCATCAGACCCTTCGCTCCAACAGAGCGATTGGAGGGCCATTACCGGATAGCGTCGTATTGAGCATCGGACAGGCGATAGGCGGTCTGTCTGTAGAGAATCCCGTTGAAAATGTGGTGGCCACGATTGAGTCGCTTGTCGAGATCGCATCAGGTGTACAGCTGGACGCGCGCTCCCTGCTCATGATCGAGGACGTGGTCGCAAATACGGAACCACAGCGCTTCTGCGGGTTCTCTGCTCAAGCTGGACTGGGGTATGAGCTTCTGGATCCCTATGGCGGGCCACAAGGATTCTTGGTGGCCTTGTCAGCAGATGCTGCTTATGCGCCTGATCCCAGCGGACAGATGCAGGGACATCTAGGTTTCTCCGGGCCCTTTGACATCGCCGACGAAAACACGCTAACAGGATCCTTCTCCTATGAAATTCTGCTGGCGGGCTCAAGTTCTCTTGAAGCAGGCTACACATTCCAACGGGTGAAACTTGCAGGCCTATCCCCGACGACTTCGCACGGCATCTCCTGCAACGTTGTCTTTAAGCTTTCATCCATCGATGTGTTGGTAGGGCTCTCATTCGTGCGAAGCACGGGAGATCCGGGTTGGTCGGTCGGTTGCTCAATTTCTGCATCCATGGATCTGCTTTAGAACCCCATGAATAACGCCACTCAGCAAACTGCACCGCGGTGGCAGGTGGAGAGAACGAGGAATCTACGAAGGGTTCACGGACAGTTGGTAGGTTAATTCGAGCATCTCGGAAGCAGTCTGCCCCAAGATGTTCTCGGCATGAAGCGCTGTTGTATCAAGGAGGCACAAGAATGAGAAGCAAGATCGTACTGAGCAGAACTGTGTTGTATGTCTTCAGTGTCGCTGCGGTCATTGCAGCAACATTGATCACTGTGGGGGCATTGGCTCCTACGACAGAGGGATTGGCCCTTCAAGCGACGAGTCATATCGGGACTGCGGCTGTCGGGAACCGAAACGAAGCCTTTGTGCTCGTCAGCGCCTACAATGCAGCCGGCTCGATCCGCGGGCTTGCCGTGGGTAGTTTCGCGGTAACCGTCGTCGCAGCACCTGAGAATGCCAACCCCCTCAAGAGAGTTGTCATGACGGAGCCCGTGAGCGGGGTCTACAAGATCAGTCTAGCCCCTGAGCTGTCCTCACATCGATGGTCCGCGGGTAAGTATATCTTCGCGATTGCACTCACGTCTGCCAATGGATCGGGTGTCTGCCTTGCCGAGATTGTCATCCCCTAGATGCCGTGTAGGCATACCCCACGAGAGATGGCGGACGGTTTCGTCAGCAAGAGCCTTGTCGAAGGGAGAGCTGTTCGTGATGCGTCGCTTGGCAGTATCATCCGAGGTTTCGCGCGGGGTTCCGCACGAATGAGGAAGGTGAAACTTGGGGACCACTACGACTCTCATCGTCATTGCCGCACTGCTGGCTGGATTGATTGCTTCCCTCGCCGCGCTCTTTCGAAGCCGAAGAGCGCGGCGCAACATATCGATTCATTCAACGATTCAGCACATGAGATCCATTGGGCATCTGTCTGTGTTCAAAGTCTTCACCAAGGAGATCGTTACACAGACGGACCACTCGTGGGGAGACTTCGGGGCAAGATACCTGAGTTGGGCCATCTCTGGGAGGAAGATGGCCATGATCTTTGAATTCGAGATTGACTTCCGGTATGACCTGAGGCGCCCGGAGTTTCAGATTAGGACACTGCCCCATGGCGGGTTTGCAATTGACATGCCTCCGTGTCTTCACGAAGTTCACATCCGTGACATCCGCTTCTACGATGAGCAGGGATCTCGCTTCCTTCCGTGGCTGTTGCCCGATCTCTTGTCGGGTTTTGTCGGCGGTCGATTCACTGAAGCAGACAAGAATCGGCTGGTTGCCGCCGCCCGCGATCATGCCGAGCAGCAGGCGTCTGAACTGATCGGAAACCTTCAGTCAGAAGTACAGAACTCTGCCAAGGCAACCCTTCAATCGATCAGCAAGGCATTTGGTGCTGAGGACGTGACATTCGAGTTCTCTCCGCAAGGGCGGCTTGACTTTTCTGTGGATGTAGCCAACAAGGTTGTCGATGGGTAGATCGAGGAGATCGATGGGCATCTTCTGCCCCAAGGAGGAGGCGATCGTTGTCGCTGCAGGATGGATGTCGATTCTGGCTGCTAAACAGTAGATTGAGCCGACCCGATTCCAGTGACTCGTCTGCTATTGTGGAATGAAATCTCCTCAGTTCCCGATGGGGGCCTACGCCCGTTCGATAGTGGGGGCGTCCGTTTCTCCCAACCACTGTTCTGCGTGGCTGAGGATCTCCTCTACGTGAGCATAAAACCGTCCGACATGAATGCCATCGACCAGGGCGTGATGCACTTGCACATTGAGCGGGAGCACGATGCGCCCGGCGACGTTTCGATATTTGCCCCACGCGATTCGAGGCACAGAATCCGGCGCATGGGTGGGCGCTGCATGCGTG
>SPBW01000272.1 GCA_004525685.1 Candidatus Atribacteria bacterium | reverse complement strand
CGCGCAGATGTATTTCTCGTCCGACAAGAACGGGCAGAACCGCGTGACGAACATCCAAGAGGGTGACGAGATCTGGATCGTCGTCATTGACAACGACCAGAATATTGATTGTGATATCCGCGACAAGATGTCGCCGGACCTGAAGATCATGGATCCCAAGACGGGGGCCTACATCGTCTGGAATGCCAATGCTGATTTTGATCCGGAAGACATCCTCGATGATGACGACTACCTTGAAGAGACCGGTGCTGACACGGGTGTTTTCGTTTCGGTCCGCGCCTTTCAGGTGGGTACGCGTGAAAACTTTGACGTCGAGCGCGAACACGCGCACGTCGTTGATCGCCCAGTCGCTGGTGTCGTAGATGACTTCCGGTGGGGCGGATACATGTACATTGACGAGAACACTGCAGACGCGGTGCTGTTCGCCGATGACCTTAGCTACTTCCGGGTTGGCCCCTTGGACTCGGCTGGCTACATTGCCTTGAATGCGCTGGCGGATCTGCCGTCCGAATGGGCAGCAGAAGCCATCGACCCAGTTGGCGCCTACCTGATTGGCCGGTTCGAGAACATGGATACCTTGGTGGGACTGTACCAGGACCCCAATGATGCGACCGACGTTGCCGTGGGGCTGATGAAGATCATCGACACCGAAGCGACCATTTCTTGGGACCAGGAAATCTACAAAGACGCCAATGGTTCGGCTTCGATCACGGTCGTGGATCCTGACGAAAACCTCAACTGCAACGAAGTGGAATGGGTGCCCGTCTTCATTCTCGTGAACCCTGGTTCGTGGAACGTTAACGATGGTGGCGTTGACGTCAACTCGTTCTGCGGTTTGCTGCAGCATGGCGGCCGTAACAACGTGAATACTGAATTCGGTAGCCCGATTCGTTGGTACAACATTTACGAAGAGCGCTACATCTTCTATCCGGTCGCGGACAACGTGACGATCTTCGATACGGTGGATTCACCCGGACTGGTCAAGGTCACGTTCTATGCCCAGGAAACGGGTGTGAATACCGGCGTTTTCCAGCTGAACCTAAACCAGATTCTTCGCGATCTTGGGTTCAACGACCTGTATGTACGCGACGTGTTGGTCGCCTATTACCTCGATCCGAACGACTCGGACGACTTCAAGCTGGCTACGGCCTACATTGAAGAGCGTCAGCACTCGATCACCAGCTTTACCGACGCCAATCGCGCCGACAAAGATCTGTATTGGATCGGCCGAGACCCGGTGTACGTCCAGGTGATTGATGCCAACGCCAACGTCGATCCGTGCTGCCCTGAGCAGGTTCTGGTTCACGTTTGTGATCCTCACGGCGAAGACGACAGCGAATGGCTGATGCTCGACGAAACCAGCTCTAACAGCCCCGTCTTCTTCACGTTTGCTGGCACGCAACTGTGGCCGGTGTGGGATGCGCTGGGTGTTGGCGTAGCCGGTTCTATCGGTGGATTCCAGCTTCAGGTGGATAACTGGAAGATCGAAGCCTTCAACGAGGACGACATCTACGCCCGTTACAATGATGTCTACTATGTGACGGACGACGACGGCATTGCCGGTCTTGGAGACATTGATACCGATACAGCTTATCCTCCGGAAATCAGCCGCATCCGCGTCGCCAACGACGTCAGCTTTGACGTGATGTCGATTGCCGATACGCAGGTCTATAACGGTTCGAGCGTCAACATGTGGTTCCTGGATCGCCAGGGTAACCGCGTGAGCGGATACGTGAATTCTGACTGTGTGTTCATCGAAGTACTCGATCCGGATCAGGACGAAGACCAATATCGCCGAGAGCGAATTGACGCCTACTGGGACGGCGGACAGAATCGACCGTTCGGTCCTGTTGCCAACAACACGTGGAACTGTGGCCCTGATGGTACAGCCGGGCACGTGTTCAACGACCTCCTCGGACACACGACCATTTTCGGGGAAAATCACTGGGTGAAGGTGTATGTCTTGAACCCGCGAAGCGGCTACTGGGCGTCTGTAGATCTTCTGGAAACCGGCGTTGCTACTGGCGACTTCGTCTCCGTGATCTGCATTGACCTGACGAGCGTGTACGAATGCGTGCCACAGCTTGGCGTATTGCCTGGCGACACGATTGTTGCGTTCTACCAGGATCCGTCGAACCACTCCGACTCTGCCATGATCTCGATCAAGGTAGGCATCGGTGGCGGTGGCACACCTCCGAGCCAGCAGTCCACGACGATGTTTGTCGATGCGGCTGGCAACGAAGTAGCCAACTACACAGACGCTGACATGGTGTACGTGAAAGTCATCGATCCCTCACACGCTGGCGCAACGTTGCTGGCCTCTGCGGTAGAGATCGATGGTGTCGAGTATGACGTAACTGCCACAGGCGCAGATACATTCCAAACCGCAGGTTTGGATCTTCAACTGATCGCTGGCGAGCAGTTGACGGCGACCTATGTCGATCCGACCGATCTGACGGACACGAGCGCCGATACGATCACCGTGATTGCAAGCGTGCTGGTAGTGGACAGCTTCTACGCTGGCCCGAACCCGTTCGATGCTGAAGTAACCTTCGGCTTCAACGGAGCTGGCGTAGCCAGCCAGATGACCGTGGTCATTTACGACCTTGCTGGTGGTGTTGTGTATGAAACGACACAGACCGACGTCTCTGAAATCACATGGGACGG
>SPBW01000106.1 GCA_004525685.1 Candidatus Atribacteria bacterium | reverse complement strand
CTGTTGAGCTTCTTCCTTCACTCGGGCACGTGGTGACGCGGCTATTCAGCGCTGTCGCAGCCAATCGCAAGGCCTACTAGAACAGGGGATTTGGATCCTCCTACTCCAGCAGGCCGACGACGAGCAGACCTTAGGTTCGACTTACTCAGGTGCCCGACGGGCGATTCTCCAGTAATCCTGCACAGTTTGAATCAAGCGCTCGAAGTCCTTGGAATCCACGGGCTTGGTCATATAGCTTGCTGCGCCACTGTCATAGGCCTTGACCATGTCTTCCTCGCGTTCGGAAATGGTCAGCACGATAACAGGGATGCGGCGAAGCTTCTCGTCTTCCTTGATCTTGGCAAGAACCTCCAAGCCGTTGATCTTCGGCAGATTGATATCCAGCAGGATCAAGTCGGGACGCGGTGTTTCTTCGAAGTCGCCTACTTGAGCGAGCGCATCGAGCGCCTCTTCTCCATCTTGAGCGAAGTACAACTCGCACTTCAGATCGCTCTTGCGCATAGCGCGCTTGATGATCGTAACGTCATTGGGGTTGTCTTCGACAACCAGGACTTTCATCTTCTCAAGGTTATGCATGGGGGTCCACCTCTCTTGCTCGGGGGATGGTAAAGTAGAAGGTGCTTCCTTTGCCAACTTCTGACTCTACCCAGATTGTGCCACCGTGTTCCTCGACGATTCTTTTACAAATCGCCAAGCCAGCGCCTGTGCCTTCGTAGTCCTCCCTCGGATTCAGCTTCTCGAAAATGC
The DNA here is from genome assembly GCA_004525685.1 of Candidatus Atribacteria bacterium. Lineage (GTDB taxonomy): Bacteria > Bipolaricaulota > Bipolaricaulia > UBA7950 > UBA9294 > SPBW01. The sequence continues at coordinate 7,407 of SPBW01000106.1, read as the reverse complement.
CAAAGACGCGTTCTTGGTATCGGTCCTCGATTCCGATGCCATTGTCTTCCACGAAAAACGTAACCGAGTTGTTGTTGCTGCGTGCGTCTTTCTGCCAACCGACGTGAATCATGGGAAGTGCCTTGTCGTTGTACTTGATGCCATTGACGATCAGATTGCTAAACAACTCTCCGATCCGTACTCTGCTTCCCTTCACTGGAGGTAGATCTCCTTCGACTTGGAGATTGACACCACGAAGGCGAATCTCCAAATCCTCTTTAATCTCCTCCAGCATTCGCTGCGTGTTAACCCGCTCAAAGGATTTGGTGTCCATATGGATGCTGGCTAATGACAACAGATCGTTGATCAGCTGGCGCATTCGTGCCGACGTGCGCTTGAGCGTATTGAGATAGTCCACACCTTCTGCATCCAGTTTGTCTCCGTAATCCTCCAGCAGAAATCCGCTGAATGTCTCGACGGTGCGGAGAGGTTCTTTCAAGTCGTGCGAGACGACATGAGAAAACTCCTCCAGTTTCTCGTTGCTGCGCTCCAGATTGCGTGTCTTCTCGCGAAGGGTTTCTTCCAGCTGCTTCAACTCCGTGATATCGATGTAGTGATCGATCCGGCCACCCTTGTAGCGATCGGTTTCGATGGGGATGGAACGGTATTCAAGAATACGCTCCGCCCGGCTCAATGTCGGGCGAACGTGGCAGACGATCGAGTCAATCCGCTCACCGCGGTCAATCGCTTCTTCCATGACCTTGGATAGCGTTTGGGCATCGTCAAATGCGCCCACGTAGCGAGACAATGCGCGCTTGGCATCGACGCCGATCAAGCGATCGCGATCAATGCCGAAGAACTTGCCAATAGTGGCATTGGCCCAAATGACCTCACGTTTACGATCCGTCAAGATGATGCCGGAATCCAGCGTATCAATGGAATCCTCAATCAGGCGGCGGTGAGGAGCTTCGGTCTCCATGATCTGGCGTTGCAGCTCAGCTTCCGTTGACCGATCACGTGCTTCTATGAGAGCAAGCCTCTCGTTGACTCGCGACCCTCTTATCTCCACGGGAAAGCTCTTGCGATCCTCTGACACGAATCGTGTTTCAACGCTGCGGATCTCTCCACGATCAAACAGGCGAATGAGTTCCATCTTGATCTTGGCCGTCTCGCTGGGATGGACATACTCGGAGAGCTGCAGCGATCGACGCGTTGGGTGTCCGATGGCTGTTCGTGAGGCCTCATTGCGTCGAACAACGGTTCCTTCACGATCAATGAAGTGGAGAATATTAAGCGCGGGCTCGAAAACTTCTTCATCGTTGCGATCCTTGAGCGATCGAGGCTGTTGCCACATGGCTCGTTTGGCTTGTCTGCGCTCGTTCAGCCATCCGATGAGTCCGCCAGCTGACATATAGGATGCAGGGAAGACGACCATCCACAGAATGGCTTGGCGTTCATAGAACAGAAGAAGAGCAAGGCCCGTTATGGATACTCCGGCAGCAACCAGAAGCGTGCCACGCAAACGTAGCGCTCGCGTTCCAAACAAGAAAGGGAATGCAAACGCAACAAACAAAACAGGTGTGAGCGGGATGCTTGTCTGTTGCATCACGATGCTCACAACCAGTGCAACAACGTAGGATACGCTGCTGATGATCGTACGTTCTGTAGAGTTCAGTCCGCTAGCCAAAATTCACCTGTCCTTGAACGTGTCAGAGCAGGCTCGTGTAATGTGTGCCTATGACCAAGATAGGAACGTAGCGCACGTGACAGAAGGACACTGATCACCTTGAAGTGGGACGTTGAATCTTCTCGTCAGATGATGAGATTGGGATTCAAGCCAGATTGAGACGGCTCGACAATCTTCTGGAGATAGGGCTCTCGCAGGATCTTGATCTTGCGACTCTCGATGGCGATGATGCCACGGCTCTCCAGTTCGGATAGTGTCCGAATCGCCGTCTTGGAGGAAACGCCTGCCATCTCCGCGAGTTCGGCACGAGACAGCTCGACACCGCTGTTGCCCAAGTGGAGAATCAGTCGAGCCAGTCGTTCCTTGCTGGATGAGTAGGAGCGCTCTGCAAGCTTGTTCTGGAACGCCTTTAACTCTTCGGACAGGCGCTCGTAGATGCGGAAGATCGTCTTGGGATGTCGTTCAAGGAAGTAGAAGAAGTCGCCGCGTTCGATGAAGCCGACAGTGACCAAATCGAGGGTCTTGGCATAGGCGTTGTGGCTGCCCTTGTCAAACAGCGTCGTCTCGCCAAGAATCTCTCCTGGGCCGACGATCTTGAGAATCTGACTCTTGGCACGCATGCTGCGTTTGACGAGCTTAACCATGCCATCGAAGATCAAGTAGAATCCAAATGCGGGTGCGCCTTCTTGGAAAATAATCTCTCCGCGTCCGTAGTTGATGACGCGAACGCCTTCACGGAGCTTGTCCAGTTCCTTGTCTTTGAGGTCTGAGAAAATACGGAAGTCCTTGAGTTCGACCATGCCTACCCCCTCTGGCGAGTTCACCAATCGCCGATGAAGCGTCTGTCCCCACTGCTTTTGTTCGCTCATCACCCATTGTTCAGGGTCAGACGTCCAGGATTGTAACCGATATTACAGAAGAAGCCAAGACTTCGATAGGGCTCTCTTGCAGCTTCTACAGGGGATTCGAGAAGCCATACGTGATCTTGAAACAAGCTAGATCTCTCCCTCTTGTGTACGCCTAGATGTCCTAGCATGCCACTACGCGAGATGTGCATGCGCGATGTGCTTGCACTGCTTGAATCTGTTTCGATGTCCTTCTACACTTCCACTCGTATCGCCGGAGTGGCGGAATTGGCAGACGCGCAGGATTCAGGATCCTGTGAGGTTCACCCCTCGTGTGGGTTCGAGTCCCACCTCCGGTAAAGCTTCAGTCCTTCGATATCCCTTGTTCCCCTACCTGTGCGATGTTGTGGCCCATATGGCCAAGGCAACAAAACAGGCTTGGAGAAGAAGGAATCTTGCCGTCACCTTGGACTCTGGCCATTCGAAGGCAGGCAACCAGTGACGGACTTCTCGATTGCGGGATGCCTCGAAATGGTGATGAAGGGGACTCATCTTGAACACACGTCTGCCTGTGAGTCTCTTGGCGCCCACTTGGAGAATGACGGACACGGCCTCAAGGACAAACACACCCGCCAGAATGGGCAGCAAGAACGCAGCCCCATTGGCCAACGCCAACGCTCCCACAATGCCGCCGATGGCAAACGACCCGACATCGCCCAGGAAGAGGCTGGCAGGGTGGACGTTCAGCCAGAGGAATCCAGCAAGGGCTGCGATGAGAGGAAGACAAAGCAGAAGATTGGCCTCACTCGGGAACATCAACACGAATCCACCTAGGATGAGGATCGACACCCCGCCTGCCAGCCCGTCCAGTCCATCGGTGAGGTTGGCGCTGTTGGTCGATGCGACGAAGAGGATCCACGTAAGCCCAAATCCAGCGACCCATGGCAGTGTCACGGTGCTGTACGCGAATGGAATGAGCTGTGGGACAAGAATGGCATCCTGAAAGACAAGGAACAGTCCCATGGAAATGACGCTTCCCAGGATGATCTTCTGCAAGCCAGTCAATCCCGTTGACCGTTTCTTCCGGACACTGAGAACGTCATCCACGAGGCCCAAGGCTCCAAATGCTAACCCAGAGGTCAAGATGAAGCCGCTGTTGGCTGGCCATCCCTGAATCCACCCCAGCATCAGTGCAGCCAGTGCCCACTCAACAAGGATGACCAAACCGCCCATCGTGGGTGTTCCAGCTTTGATGGCGTGGGACTGGGGTCCAACATCGCGGATCTGCTGCCCGATCGCGTGCTTTTGCATCCAGCGCGCGAACACGAGGCAGGTCAGAGCAGAAGTCGGAAACAAAAGGATGCTTGTTAGGAGGATGAGGCTCACTTGGCCTCCGCGCCTCTCCACTCGCCGTCGCACTCGATCAGTCGTCGTCGTAGGCTGGCTAGATTCTTGCGCTTCGACTCAAGCGTCTCCTGGACGAGCTTGAACAGGTGGAAGCTGGACAAGATGCAGTACCCTTGGTCCGTACATCCACGTAGGACGCCTTCTGAAAACTGGGTCCCTCGACGTTTGGGATCGAGTTCTCGGGAGCCGCTGACGACAAGGATTCCCTTCAGGCGCCCGTCGCCATCGGTGACGGCCTGATCGATTGCGCTCAAGAGCTGCCTATAGGCGGGAAGCTCCACTTTCGCGCCTTCTGCTGCTGCTGCGACGACAAGCGCATCGCCTTCTTCTGCGCGCAGCATGAGCATGCCATCATCTGTTTCGACATCGAATCCGAGTGCTCGGAAGCCATCGGCGACGGCGGGCAAGTAGGCAAATCGGCCTCTCGTATACAGCATGCGTTTGAACTTGGTCACATCCTGTCTGTTGGCGTCCAGCTCGGCGATCTTCTCAGTCAAGGCGGCGTGGCGCTCCTGGAGGCGCGCCAGTTCGTCGTTGAGTGCGTCTTCGCCTGGCAGGGGGTAACTGGGGAGCCAGTCCGGAGTGGCTGCGAACGCGGGCCTGTCGATCATGCGATCGATCGCTTCGCGCAGAACCGATGCTTCGTATGATGGAGAGACTCCTTCAGTTGGGGGGAGCAGGATCAGACGACCCTCGTCAAAGGGAATCTCAAGGGCGAGCACATCCCCCACCTTGTTGCGAGCAAGGATCTTGGCGAACCGTTCGATCGGCGTAGACAAGAGATCCTGATACACCGCGTCATACACAAAGAACTCACGGAACTGATCGATGTATTCCGAGATGGGGCTGTCAGAGTCTTCGACAATGACATCGCGTCCTCGGCGAGGGACAAAACGTCCATTCGAAGGAAACACCAACTGATGATGCCGATCAACCAGAGAGACGCTGGGCAACCAGCTGTAGCGATCCAGATGCTCGACAGGTCCATCGCCTGAGGAGATTTCTAGAGGCTCGCCTCGCGATCGCAGTCGACAAATGAGAATCCCACCAGCACGCTTGAGCAGATCTTCAGATTCGGTGCGACGTTTCCCCATCCATGCAGTCAAGGTCTTGCTGAGTCCGCGATCTCGGGTTGAGTCCACGCGGCGTACGCCATCGGCGCTGATCCCGACCTCGTGTGTCCAGCGATGGGGTATCTCGTGTGGGTCGATGAGAACGGCGTCATACGAGGAGAATGAGAACCTTCCGAAGAAGGTCTCACGTTGAATGGACGGATGATTCAAGCTCCAATCAATGGATAGGGTTCGAGTTTCCATGTTGTCGTCATCATACTGCCTGAGGAATGTGGATGGCAATGAAGATGGAATGCAGCGAGGGAGGAACTTGAAGTCCCGCTGTTGGGACATGAAAAAGGGGCCACTCTCTAAGGAGTGGCCCCTGATTGTCGCAATGACCTACGGCGTTTCTAGGTTCAGGATCGTCGTAGTATAGATGACGATCGCCAAGGTCTCTGAGAACGAGAAGCCAATCTTGAAGTTGAGATCAGGTGTCAGCTCCTCCGTGCTCCCGCTGGGGAGACCGACCACGAACGGAGACGTCGGCGGATGCACCATCAAATGGCGTAGATAGACGAAACTCGATGATGTGTCGAGCGTGCCATCTCCGTCAATGTCGAATTCGAGCTTCATCCAGAGCTTTCCCGAATCAGGCACGCGGAATTCGTAATCCACACTGCCCGTTTGGAGCGAGCCCTCAAACACCAAGGTTCTTCCAGCATCTGTCGGCGCGGGAACAATGCCCAATGGAACAACCCCTCCGCTCGATGACTGTCCAATGTTCTGGAAGGGGTCGTCAGAGCGAAGCTCAAGCCGGTACGCGCGGGGAGTGACCCAGCCCGCACCCGCATTGACCGTCAGATGCCACGAATCGGTCCCCCATACGAACACGCCGGGAGTGTTCCCCATGGAGGGAACGCCTGGCGTGGCACCAGTTGCCGTGACGACGACGGTTTGGGTTGTCGTTGACGAGAGGCCATCGTTGTCAATGACTGTCAGCCGTACGGCAGCAATGCCGGGGCTGTTGTAGGTCGCATTGACAGTGGGGACAAACGCATCATCGTTGCCATCTCCATTCAGATCCCATCGATAGCTGACGATGATACCGTCTGCGTCATACGATGTGGATGCGTTGAATGCTACGGAGTCGCCGACCGTAGGAACTGCGGGCGCAAACGTGAACAGCGCCACAGGAGCCTGTTGTGCTGAACCCATCGCCAAGCTCCGCGTGGCCGTGTTCGTGGCACCATCATCGTCAGTGACAGTCAGAGACACAGCGTAGGTTCCGGCAGAGGTGAACTGGTGATAGACGATTGGGCCCGTGACAGGAGCCGATCCATCGCCAAACGACCATTGGTACGAACTGATGGAGCCGTCGGAATCTGCTGATGCCGTCCCATCAAACCGAACCCACTCGCCAAGTGTGGGCGAGACAGGCAGAGTAGAGAAGGCGGCAGTCGGAGCGGCATTGACTGCGCCACCCACCAGAATTGGGAGTGTGACGGTATTTGTCGCGCCGTCATCGTCAGTGACAGTAAGGGTCACGCCGTAAGTCCCCGCCCCAGAGAAGCGGTGCCAGACAACGCCTCCGGTATCGGTGCTGCCGTCGCCGAAATTCCATGCGTAGTTGACGATGGAACCATCGGTATCCGTCGATGTCGTTGCATCAAACTGCACCCAAGCATTGACGAGAGGGTTGGTTGGCACAAACGCGAACGCAGCACTTGGAGATTGGTTGGATGGCCCCACCTGGATCGCCTGGGACGACGAATCCGTCGCGCCATCATCGTCTGTGACGGTCAATGTCACGATGTAGGTTCCAGACGCAACAAATCGATGCCAAACCAAGTTGCCGGACTCTGTCGAGCCGTCTCCGAAGTTCCACGCATAGGAAACAATCGAACCGTCCGAATCGGCAGACGCCGTTGCATTGAACTGGACCCACGCATTAATCATCGGGTTTGTTGGTGTCGCTACGAAGGAAGCTACAGGGGGCTGATTGCTTGATCCAACCTGCACGGCCTGCGTCATCGTGTTCGTTGCGCCATCATTATCTGTGACCGTCAAGGTAACAATGAACGTTCCTGACGTATTGAATCGATGCCATTGAGAGCTGCCCGAATCCGTCGATCCGTCGCCGAAATTCCATGCGTAGCTGGCAATCGTTCCGTCTGAATCGCTGGAGCCAGATCCGTTGAATTGGACCCACGCTCCGACAGGCGGATTGGCAGGCGTATAGGTGTAATTGGCAGTCGGCGATGCATTCGTCGGGAATAGCGGAACCAGTGTGGTATTGATGTTTCGTGTAATGCCGCCGATGACCAACGTGGCCGCATGCCATCCCAGGTAACCTGGCTTGGTGATGCCGACTTGATGGAATCCCTGTGTGACGTAGAGCGTCTTGGGCGTATATCCGGCATAGGCACCGTCGATG
>SPBW01000019.1 GCA_004525685.1 Candidatus Atribacteria bacterium | reverse complement strand
GTGAACAAATGAGCTCCATTCTTGCCGTCTTTGCAGATGATGGCACGCACTCCCTGTGCCAGCAAGCTTTGCGCAGCTGACGTGATGTCTTCTTTGTGGGCTAGGGCGAGTAGCTCGTGACGATTCGGCGTAAGGAAGTCAATGCGCTCAAGCGGCAGAGTCGAAATATCCTGAGCTGGGGCGGGATCGACAATGACCAACGGGCGCTCTGGCGGCAAGCGCTTCAATACGTGAGCGATCACGTCTTGCGGAATCTCAAACTGCAGCAGAAGCACATCCCCAGTGCATAGCTCGTCAAAATGGCGATCAACGTAATCCGTGTCGACGGTCGCATTGGCTCCTGGCACATAGGCGATTGCATTCTCGCCAGCGTCATCGACCAGAATACTCGCCAATCCCGTCGAATGATCGGACGTCGCCTCGACGTTCGTAACATTCACGTCAGCATCTCGAAGTCCGGCCAGAAGCTCTTCGCCAAAAACATCTCCTCCCACCTTCCCGAAGAAGGTGACGGTTGCTCCAAGACGAGCCGCTGCCACGGCTTGATTGGCCCCCTTGCCGCCCGGATAGCGACTTACGCTTCTTCCAAGAACCGTCTCCCCAGGTCCCGGGATACGGGGCACTTCAGTTACAACGTCCATGTTTGCGCTGCCCAATACGGCTATCACTCGAACTCCTCCTTTCTCGGCATGTTCTGCGCTTGCCAATCGTTGTTGCGCTACACGATCTTGTCGGGGACGATTCGTTTTCCCCACGTCGTAGTCCAAGCGGTAAGGGCGTCGATTTCGATTCGTTCGAATCCCAAGACGTACGTGTCAAGGGCTTCTCCAATCGGATCGCGCCATTTGGCGGGCACCCGTTCGGCTCCAAGCACTGTCCCGAGCAACGCTGCAGCCTGCCCGACGGTACAATCGGTGTCATAGCCGCATGCGAGCGTGGTCAGGACCGTACGCTCGAAGTCACCCTCGCCCAGTATGAGCCCGGCGACTACACAGGCAATGTTGGGAAGAGTATGAATCCAATGGTAGCGAGCCAAGTCGCGCTCAATCGCCTTGGCGACACCTTCCCATTCGCCATAGCGATGGCACGACTCAATCGTCTGCTCGACGACCGCAGTGAATGGAGAATCCTGCGGTACGAATACCAGCCCCTGTCGAAGAAGATCCTCTATTGGAGGGTTGGCGAATGCAAGGCTGATGAGAGCCGCAGCATAGATTTCGCCATGCAGACCCTCGCGATAGTGGGATATCGTCGCGTCACGGAACGAATACTGGGCGGCCACTTCGGGAGAAAGGGGCGCAATGAGGCCATGGATCTCGCCTCGCATCTGTGCTCCCACCCATGCCCCACATGGATTCCCCGGCCAGCGGCTATCTGGAGGCATGTGTCCCGACTTGATATTGTCCATTGCGACCTGCTCGGCTGTGAATGCAGAGGGGAGATGTTCAATCCACTCAAGTCCCAGTTGCTCGCTTGTGAAACCCATTCCGTATTCATCGAGTGTGTGCAGTACGAGAACTGGGTAGGCCGTATCGTCGTTCTCAGTCTTTGGCGCGACAAGGTAGTGGTCGATCCAGCCGTGAGCTTCACGAATCGCTTCTCTTGTCCAACCTTCGACTGGGTCGCCAAGTGCTGTGCCGATGCATTTCCCGAGCCACGAACCCTTCACGCGATCGCTGTAGGTGCTGGCGTCGATGTGTGTCTCCACGGCCGGCAGATCATTCGGTAGTGTACGACGGTAGGCTTCCCAAGTGCTCGGCTCACCAGCGCTGATGTCCGGGATGTGTTTGGCAATAATCGCATTGATACGAGCGAAGGTAGCAACGAGTTTTCCGAACGCCTTGTCGTTGTACTGAGCCTCTGCCTGTGGCAGAAGCCCGCGTGCCTCCCTCATGTCGCAGCCAAGATTCTCCATTGCCTGAACCGACGCCTGTAGGGGGTAAACGATCACCCCCGACAGAGCCTCGACCTGCCAGATCGAGGCGATCTGCTGATTGCGTTTGGCCGTTTCATCCATTCGGTATCCTCCAACTGGTTTCCATCTGCTACAGAGCAGCTGCGATCCATTCCAAGATGTCAAGGACCTCAATTGGCGATTCTTCTCGTCGTTTGGCGTCGAGCAGACCTATCTGGCACGCTGGGCAGGCACTTAGGATGGCTTCTGCTTCAGTGCGTTCGGCTTCAGCAAATCGCGACAGTTCGTTTTCGATGGACATCGCCTCATCATCGAATCGAACGAACCCTCCGTTCCCACAACAGAACGACCTTTCACGTGTCCTCGACATCTCCACCAATCGGCTGTTGGGTACGGCCTGAATCACTCGTCGAGGGGGATCGAAGACTCCCAATCCTCTTCCGAGCGTGCAGGGATCATGATAAGTGACGATGCGTGACTGTTTCTGCAATCGGAGTGCGTGGAATGCAGACGATTGCTCAAGGTATTCCGAAAGGTGAAGTGCCTCAAAGGGCAGCAGCTTCCCTAGGAGTTCTGGAGCTTCATCGCGGAATGTTTCGAGACATCCTGGACAAGCGAAGACAACGGTCTTTGCCTTCGCCTGTTCGATGGCTGCCATGTTGTGTTCCATTTCGGTTCGAGCCAGATCGGGTCTCCCCATCGAGACGTGCGGGTGGCCGCAGCATACCTCGTCTTCCAGCAAGGCGAAATCAACACCAGCCGCATCCAGAATGCTGTAGGCGCTACGGGCGATGTTTCTTCGGACGTAAGATGGCGTGCATCCTGCGTAGAAGACTACGGCTGCCGTCTTCCCGATCCGCTCGGTTCCCGATGCCCAAGCCAGACGTTTCTCAGATGGTTGCCCATAGGGGTTTCCGTGCTCCTCAAGAGGCGCAAGCAATCCCTTCCTTCCTGCGGGCAATAGGTCTCGTTCCGCCAAATCCTGTTTCATTGCGGCGTAGATGTCGGAGAGCGGCAGATACTTGAAGCACTCTTGCGTGCATGCGCCGCATTCCGTGCATGCGAAAACGCGCTTGGCGATGTCTTCGTCGTACTCCATCGCTTGGTCAATCAACACTCGAGCAAGCGCCATCTTCCCGCGTGCTCCGTAGGACTCGAATCCAAAGGTGGCATAGGAAGGGCAGATCTTCTGCCCTCCCCCTTCGATATGGTCGAAGCAGAATCCGCACCGCAGGCAGCTATAGATCTGATTCTTGTAGTCTGTCAGTTTCATTTGAGGTCCCCTTCTCCAACAAGAAGCCCCGGGTTAAGAACTCCGTTTGGATCCATCGATGCTTTCAGCCGTCGCAAGAAGGCGTAGGTTTCGCCCAGCTTGGGCATGATGTAGGGGGCCACTCCCGCGCCCAGTCCACCTGGACTCATTCCACCTTCAGTGAACATTCTCTCGGCAATGTCTCCTCGCAACTTCAGCCCGTACTGATACGCATCTTCTCGCCGCTCGTCATAGAGCGTATCGATCCATAGATAGGCACCATTGCGCGCGAAGTAGGTATCCAGACCCTTGACTCGGATTCCGTAGTGAGCAAACTCCTCTTCCCGTTCTGCCTTCATTTCCCGGAAGATGGCAACAGCGTGCTTCAATTGATTCGTCGAAACGAAGCCTGCCACCTCGGGACAGAAATAGGGGCGATCGCTGTAATAGGGACCGGGGGCCGTATTCCTCAGCCAGGAATACATGTGGTCCTCCCAATAACGGCGAGTTCCTTCTGCAGAACGTGAACGACCGTGATGCGAGGCGCAGATGGCTTCGGCCTCTCGGATACGCGCTTCTGCTGCAACGACACGATCACGAACGATAATGTGCAGGAATGCATCTCCTGTTTCACCCGCTGGCTTGGGGCCTCCAAATAGGGCGACAACGAAGGTCGAGGCGGCTTGAGCTTGGATGCCTCCGGCAGCGTCGATGGCATCGTGATAGTCGTCAAACGCGTAGAAGCGGAACAGTTCCACTTCTGGAATTCGGCGCAGCCGATAGGTTACCGAGGTGATGATCCCCAGAATTCCGTAGGCTCCGATGAATATCCCAGTCAAGTCTGGACCGTTGGAGCCTCGCTCGATCGGCGCGGACGACGGATTGGCCGCTGATCCAGTCTTGATGACTTCTCCGGTAGGCAGCACAACTTCCAGTGAGAGGACATGATCTCCTGTCATTCCGTATTCCGTTGCCCCATGAGGAATTGCGTTCACAGCGACCGTGCCACCAATCGTGCACGAGAATAGTCCCCCGCCACCGGGAACAGCAAGTTCCCACCCATCACGATGTAGAACGGCATCGATGCCGTGCCAGATCGCTCCACATTGAGCGGTCACGTAGCCGGCATCGAGATCGACCGTTTCGATACGATCCATCCGCGTCGTCTCCAGCATGATGACATCGTCTTTCACGCCGCTGCCTAGGAATGTGGTTGCCCGTCCGCGGGTGTAGATCGAATGATGATGCTCGTTTGCCCACTGGACAATGGCTGACACTTCCTCTGTTGACTTCGGCCGAACAACGACTGCCGGTATCCCAGCTTTGTCAGGACCGCAGTCTTGCGAATAGCAGATCCGATCTGCCATCCGATCGGAGACGTGCTCATCGCCAACAATGGCTGCCAGCGCTCTCTTCGCATCATGTCGCATAGCGTGCACCTACTCTCTTGATTTCAGTCAGAATGGCTGTTTCGTCAACGCTCTGAATCACTTGATCCCGCATGACTATTCTGCCGTTGATAATGACGGTCTCTACATCGGAACTCTTTGCGCAATAGACGAGGGCTGCAACGATCTCGTCAGTGAATCGCAAGATGTGGGGAGCTGAAAGATCCAGCAGCACAATGTCTGCCAGCTTTCCCTCATCCAACACACCTGCGTCGATACGACTCGCGCGAGCTCCACCCTCTGTGGCAAATCGAAAGGCATCCCGCGCACCAAGTACTGTCGGATCGGTATGGGCAACTTTCTGCAACAGAAGGCCACATCGCATTTCTTCAAAGGGATCAAGCAGATCGTTCGACGCTGCGCCGTCCGTTCCCATCGCAATCGAAGCACCGGCACGACAAAGCGATATGATCGGCGCAATCCCACTTCCTAGTTTCATATTGCTCTTGGCGTTATAGACCGTGACAACACCCCGCTGGGCTGCAAGCTCGATCTCTTCCTCCGTCAAATGAACGCAGTGGACCGCTGTCAGTGGCCGAGAGAGCAGACCCATTTGCTCGAGATATCGAAGCGGCGTAAGCCCAGTTAGTTCTACGGACTGCTCTACTTCCCAGACTGTCTCTGAAACGTGAGTCTGGATTCCCAAATCGTGGGCTTCAGACTGCTCTCGGATCCAGGTAAGAAGGCTCTCGCTACAGGTGAACGGCGCAGATGGCGCCAAGAAGACCGTCACCAGAGGATCGGTCAGGTGCCATTCCTCAATCAGCTTTAGGGTCTGCTCGCGCGTCTTCTCAAGAGGGAGCATCAGATCCTCGGGAACCCATTGGTCGACCAGCGTCATCGCGGCCGTCCCGCGGATCCCGAGCTCGCTCCAAGCGCGGATCACACCATCGAGATTCATGTCCATATCAATGAACGATGTGATCCCACTGTGAATCATTTCTATCGCGCCCAACTGCGACCACAGCTGGCCAATCTCCGTCTCGCCCTTGTCCCACGCCGCTCGGAGAACCTTGCGAACGAACGGGAAGGTCACTTCCTCACACCACTCCACCAGGGGAAGGTCGTCCCGACGCCCCTTGAGCATGGATTGATAAAGATGGGTATGTGCATTAATCAATCCGGGGATCACAGCGCGCTGACTCCCATCAAGCACCATTGTGTCTGGTGGACAGTCTTCTACGCCAATTGCGCCAATCCGAGAAATCTTGTTTCCCTCGACAAGCAGGTCGACATTACGTTCAACGCGCTCTGCATCTCGAACGAGATAGGCAGCGTTCTTTATGAGGATCACAATGTCTCCTTGGGATTCACTTCAGGGTTGGGGTGCGTTCCAAACAAGATAGACTCATCGCATTCTCCGGCCGAGAATGCGGCTCCTGATCTCTGGTCAATCACCGTTACTTGGGCGACCTTGTTCAGATCGATCAATCCAGGAATCGCCTCAAACACTCCCCCCGCTGATGCGAGAAGCTCAGAAAACAGCGTTCCATAGATTGGTGTCGAGCGGAACGTCAATTGCGAGGCTAGGTTTGCCAAATCCACGTCGAGGCTACAATCAACGGTCAGGCAGATCCGCCCCATGTAATGAATGAAATCGTCGGGAGTCACAATAGACGATGCGCCGATGCTTGAGGATAGCGCGATGGGAACTGATCCGAGAATCTGGGAAACGCAGGAGCAATCGATGCCCAGGCTCTCCTCCATCGTAAAAACGACACTCTCATTGATGCGACCTGCTACTTGCGTGACTCCTGCGACGCTTGTCGTTGGGACGACGAGCAAGAGCAAATGATCTGCAGGCAAGCCACTGAGCTCTGCCAGTGCCTCCGCAACCTCCACAGTAGGCAATGTCTCTGACTCGACCACGGCAATCCCCCACGCGGCGGCGAGAAGGTCCTTTCGTCGCGCGTGAAGTCTGTTATGAGCAAATCGGGAGAGGATGGGACCCGAGATGCGAATCGCGGGATCGATTTCGCTCAAAGGAACTGAAACCTGTAGGCCATAGGCTGAAAGCTTCGGCAACCAAGAGTCCACCCAAAGTTTGGGCAGCATGTGCCCGGCCACGTTGACCATCTCGATCCGCGCGGAAGCCATCCCCCCGTGACTGATCTCTGTGATTCGCCGACCCGCTTCAACAGACCCACGTGTATTCACACCACAGTCGATGATTCGTGAGTCATTCCCGAGAAAGGAGACATCAAGCCCCAGCACGCAGGCGTCTTGTTCAAGCCCATTAACTAGCGCAGAGCTTCGTGCGGCGATCCAGTCTCGTTGGCTTGCTCGGAGTATCTGAGTGCTCATCCGTCGACCTCCAGAACATCGCGCAGGTACACATGTCGGCCACCCCAGGCTCCTCCGAAGGAGGGTGCTGTAATCTCTACACTTCCCGGCGTATCAGTAAACGCATCGATGGCTGCTTTCAATCCTAGGCGAACGGCCGCCTCTGAAATCGCGGTCATGGGAAACTCGATTACTGCGTTGGCCGCATCTGGAATCTTCGTCTTTACGATCTTTCGGAGTGAAGGGCAGAAGGGCTCATTGATCGTCACTCCTTCCTCAGTGTATGTCGTGCCGCCCACTTTGGCCCCGCTGATTCCCCCCACCGGGTAGTTGAACACCGCGACGTCGCGGACATCCCGAACAATCCGAGCCACAGCTTCTTGGGCACCGGCAACACAAGATGCAGCATCTCTCGCGAAGATCTCGAGTACACCATCAGTCCCGATACAGACACCAATCTTCCGATCGACTACTTGATCGCCAGTCATGATCGGGATGGACAGGGCATCGTGCCCGCCTATGACCACATCGCGCTCGAAGCCATCCCCCCAGCGGCCGACGTGAGCAGCGACGTCAATCCAATCTTCTGCTCTGCCTTCGGGAGTAGCATCGAACAATGAGCACGTTGGAAGATGCGGAAGGATATAGAGTCTCTCTAGCACAGCGCGTCGGAACGGTTCGGCTCCAACCGGGGTTGGCGCATTAAGCTGGATGAGAACACCCGGCCTGCCATCGGGGGTCTCAGCCGAAGGGACGAACCCTTCGATACAACCCTGAATGGGAACGGAGGTGATGATGCTCCAGCCACTCAAGTAGGCTGCTTCATGGATAGCCACAGACTCAGATATTGCCGTTAGGAGAACTCGCGCAATATACACATCTGTGCACTCACAGTACGTGTCTTCAATAACCAAACCGCGGTAGTTCATCAGCTTTCCTTTCACTCGTTCTGATTGAGAACCGGATCGTCCGGTTCTAGCCCTCGCGAAAACGCCAATGGGCGCAGCACACGAATAGCATCAAGCCGTAGTCGTAGCGTTACCACATCCGATGGGCTGAGAAGGCATGTCGGATTGCCGTCAAGGATTAACGCCCCGTCAGCGAGCAATCCCCCAATGTCTATTCGATCGTCTTTGCCAAAACTGATGTGTGCGACACGTAGCGGTTCTGCGGCATTCAGATCTTCCAGCCCCAATTGAGTGCGAACCATTACCGCGCTCGCAGCAGCAAGTACAGCATGATTCCCCAAGTACGGCCCCCAGCACATCAGTCCGCTGATGGCTTTGCCCGCATAGACGCCGCCTTCATTGAGAGGGGATGCGATGAGTTGAGCAAAGCCATCGGTACCGTAGCTCAGCATCCGCTTTCCGTTCTTGCTGACCCACGTTGCGGGGCCGCAGATTGTCGTTGGTTCAGCCAGGCGATCCTCCCCAGCGAGCTTGGCAGCCGCATCAAGATCGATGCGCGTATCATCCCTGGTTCCGAAGAACGAATTGCCGAGGACAACGTCATTGAACGCTGTTCCTACGAGGTTGCCATGCGCGTAGGCGTCGATGCCGTGAATCCGACGTTCTTGTAGCATATCCAGCGACAGACGATCCACATCCTGCCCCAACATCGAAACGAGTGGCCCAACGTTGGCCGATCCCGCGCCGATCCCTAGCAGATGCACGGTGGATTGCGTATCGAGGATTGCAGAGGCGATGTCACACAGCGTCCCGTCGCCCCCAATGCCAACAAGCACGTCGATATCGTTTTGGAGAAGCAAAGCAGCAGTTCTTCGAGCATCGAGATCCGCTCCACTTGATGCGGGGATCAAAGTCGGACGCACTCCAGATTCGGCCGCTAGATGCGATTCAAACGTATCGTCAATCAAATGGATGTCCTGCTTGATCAGCAGAGCAAACAGGCTTCGAACGATCTTGACAATCTCAACTTGACCGCGTCCTGCACTAGGATTGGCAACAAGCCCGATGCGGGTGCGAATGTTCGTGTCGATTCCAATCACTTGATAGCCCCCCCTGTCAATCCAGAAACGAGATAGCGCTGCCCAAGAAGGAACAAGACGAAGACGGGGATGCTCACAAGCAGCGCTGCCGCACTCAGTGGTCCCCACTGAACTACCCCACCTGAACCGAGAAATCTCGATAGAAAGACGGGAAGTGTGTAATGCGCGTTGTCCCGCATGATCACGAGCGCAAAGAAGAACTCGTTCCAAGAGAGAAGAAGCGAGAAGGTCGCAACAGCGAGCAGACCGGGAACAGATAGTGGAAGAACGATCCTCATCAACGACTGAAGTCGCGTGCATCCATCAATCTGGGCCGCTTCTTCAAGCGCTGTTGGGATCTTGTCGAAGTATCCCTTGAGAAGCCAGATACTAAATGGCATGCTGAAGCTTGTATGCATGATCACAAGTCCGAACAGCCTATTGAGTAGCCCATAGGTTCTCAGCACAGTGAAAAGCCCGAGGACCATGATGATCCCGGGAAAGGACTGCGTCGCAAGCAACCATATCGAGAAGAGCGTTCGGCCTCGAAATCTGAATCGCGACAACGCGTAGCCTGCAGGAGCCGTCACCAGCACGGATAGAAGAACCGTCGAGAAAGCAACAATCGCTGAATTCTTCAGATTGACCAGAAACGAAGTTTCAGCTAGGACATGGCGGAAGTTCTCCCAGGTAACATGGGTTGGAGCGCCCATTGGAGAGGTAAAGATGTCCATCTCCGTCTTGAGCGAGTTAAACACCAATAGCACAATCGGGAACGCTAGCATCGCAATGGACACAACAACTGCGACATGAAGAAGCACTTGTTTAGCGGGATGCAGTCTCATTGCAGCACCTCTCGAATATACAAGACAACGGCGAAGACGAGAACCAAGAGAATGATGACGCCAATTGCGGCTCCGTAGCCTGCCTGGTAGTACATGAACGCGTTCTGATAGGCATAGAGGGGGAGGGTTATTGACGCGCTGCCTGGCCCTCCTTTGGTGAGTACGAAGACGATGTCAAACGAGTTAAAGGTCCAGATCGTCTGCAACGTCAGCACGATCAGAACAACCTGTTTGATGCTCGGCATGATCACGTGCCACTGGGCCTGAAGGTAGCTTGCCCCGTCCATGGCTGCCGCCTCAACTATCTGTCGATCAATTGACTGTAGTCCAGCGAGAAGCATGATGGTCACAAAGGGAATGCCCATCCACGTATTTGCAGCAATGCATGTCCACAAAGCAAGCTGTGGATCAGTAATCCAGGATGGCGGGTTGGCGACGCCCAGAGCGGCAAGAACCGTATTGAGTGGCCCATTGACAAGGAAAATGTATCTCCAGGTTAGCGACACAACGACACCTGGGAGAGCCCAGGGGATCAATGTCAATGTCCGAAAGATGCGGCGAAACCGCAGGAATCTTGAGTTGAGCATGGTTGCCAAGATGTAGGAGAGGAAGAACATCCCCCCTACGCTGGTGGCGACCCAGACAAGGCTGTTCAGAAAGGCACGCGCGAACGTTGGATCCTGGAACAGCAAGCGGAAGTTCTCAAGACCCACGAACACGTTCTGCTGTGACAATGCACGGTAGGCGTAAAACACCCGCGAAACGCCCTGGATCAGAGGGTATAGGCTAACAAGACACAGAACACCCAATGCGGGCAAGAGAAACGGGAGTGCTCGGCGCTCTTGCTCAAGACGCTGACGCGGAGCAGCACGATCAGCTTGCATCGCTCTCCTCGAAGACCACGACTGTCTTTAGGCCGGTAGCTTGTCTAGCGATTTCGAATCCCGTCTCGATCTTTTCGAATGGAACCGTATGAGTCACCAGCCCAGATGCCTGTGCTGCATGTTCGTTGAGCCAAGATACCGCAGTTCGGAAATGATCGAGGCGGTAGCCAAAGCTGCCAGCAATCGAGACTTCCTGATAGTGGATGGCAAACGGATCAATCGTGAGCCGCGCGTCTTTCGGCAAGCCGCCGAACAGCAGGACGGTTCCTCCCGGAGCCGCCCAATTCATTGCCTCTTCTGCTACAGAGCCCACGCCAACGGCAACAAGCACCTTGTCGGCCTGCGTACTTGAAAAATGTTCCTTCAGTTGCGCAGGAATAGGTCGCTGAGACGGGTCAACAACCGTCAAACCGAGACTCTGAAGTGCACGAATCCTTGCTGGCGAAATCTCGCTGACAGCCACACGCGGCGTGATGGAGCGCGCCATGAGAGCCAACAGAGCTCCCATTGGGCCTCCGCCGATGACAAGCACAGAGTCCCGCTTCTCGATGGAGGCTTTCTCGATCCCGTTCACCACGCAGGCAAGCGGTTCGGCTAGGGATCCAGCAATTGCGTCAACTTCTGGAGGAAGCCGGAACGTTGCGCGATTGACGATCTCGCGCGGTATGAGGATGTACTCTTGAAGGGCTCCTGAGATAAACGCTTTGCGTTGGCAGAGCTCGCCTAGATTCTTTGCACACAGCTCGCATTGCCCACACTCGACGTAGGGAGCCGCAACGACTTGCTGGCCAACGGCGAAGGCATTCACATCTAGGCCGACCTCAATGATTGTGCCCGAGAACTCGTGCCCGAGAACGCACGGTGGTTTGAAGTAAGGGTGCCCGCGGAGGAACGCCTTCAGATCGGTTCCGCATAGGCCAACAGCACGTGTCTTGATAACAAGCTCCCCAGAACCGGCTCGTGGCATCGGGACTTCTCGATATTCAATTCTGCCGATTTCTGTCAATTCTGCGATTCGCATGGAAGATGGCACGTTCTGTCTCTCCTTGTTCAATCTCGATTTCACTCTGCCGGCCAATTCACTCGTCTTGGGCGAACTCTCACCTAACCCCTGTTGTTGTCAGCGCAGGTGGGCTACTGAAGGCCCATCCTTCGCAAGAATTGATTCCCCTGGACGGTTGCGCTTTCCAGCGCTGACTCAAGATCCTGCTTTCCCAGGATGACAAGCTCAATCTGAGGAATGAATGACTGCCACTCCCAGGCGAAGAAACCGAACATGTGAGGTTTGACATCTCTTGCGTAGGGCAACCATTGGTAGGCGACGTTCCACTGATCTTCCTCTGATTGGAACTCAGGGCGATCAAGGGCCGTCTGACGTGTTGGAAAAAGCCAATCCGCATACGCAAGGCGTGCTTGATTCTCCGTGTTGGTGAAGAACTCAAGGAATTGCGCTGCTTCATCCTTGTGCGGGGAACCTGAGTAAATGCCAATAGACTGCGGGTCGGCTTCAGTCACGTCTTCTTCGGGGCCCTTGACCTGAAGCATCCCCCAATCCAAAGCTCCACGTGCAAGACGTGCGATCCAGCTACGCACCCAGCAACCGTAACTGAACATGGCATACTTCCCGGTCTTGAACCCTTGAATTAAGCTCATGAAATCGTAGCTCAGCACCTCTTCTGACATCACTTTGTCGGCCACGATCAGATCCGTGTAGAAGCCAATGGCCTCACGTGCAGCATCATCGATCTCCACATGCCACGTTCCGTTTTCGTATTGACGCAAGACTTGGCCTTCGTTTTGCTCAATGAGAACCCACCAAAATCGTTGCTCCAACGGTGAGAGAAGTCCCCAGGTCGTCACAGTGTCGGCCGTATCGCGAACCGTCAGCTGAATTGCGTACTCCCGCAGCTGCTCCCAGGTGATCATGCCGTCTTCTGGGAGCTGGATTCCGGCGTCGGTAAACATTGTCTTGTTGTAGTAGATGACCAACGTTTCCTGCAGGAACGGAACGCCATAGATTGTGTCTCCATTGCTTACTCCGCTCCAAAACTTGTCGGGGATGTCAGACAGAATCTCATCCTCAAGATAGTCGTTCAGCGGCTCGACAAAACCCATGAGGCCATACTCGTAGCACATCACCGAATCCTGATGGAAAAGGTCAGGCGCTTGACCGCCCTGGAAGCTCGTCAGCATGAAGTCATCGATGTTCTCCCAAGCTTGTGAGAGTATCTCGACCTGGATGTCGGGATGCGCGCCATTCCATTCACCTACAATAGCCCTGATCTCCTTGACCGTGTCCCCTTGCCAAGCCGGGGTAAGAAACTGAAGATCTGCTGCGCTTGAAGTGAGACAAATCGCCATTAGGCCCAGCACCACGAATGCACTTCTCATTGGGAACCTCCTATTCTCTGCCTTCATTTCTCGGTCCTATTCCGGCCACAGGGTGAAGAATGCCGAGTCGTAGATTTTGATGGGCGCGGTGCTCGTCGGATGATACAAGCCGATGATGCCAATCATGTCGTTGCGAGCCAATCCAGACGGGACCTTGCTGATGATGATTGTCTTGGTCTCGTCGAATGCTGAAATGTCCGCCCCCATAACTGCTCGAACCTCCAACATGGGCGCAGCCACGACTTTCCCTTGGTACGTGTCTTCATGGCTAAAGATCTCACCCAGAGATACTGACGGGTTCATGACGTAATAGGATTGCGTCTCTTCAATCGTACGCCCATCTGTCATCATGAATTCGACGGCAAGCTTGTGATATCCATCGACCATCGTCGAAACGTTTAGATTGGTGGCAATAGAGCTCCATAAACCGTTCCAGTTGACATTCACGGACGCAGCAGCGCCATCATCCCATCGATAGACGGCCTGACTGGCCTGTCCCCAAACGCTCGCCTGCAGCTGGTCCATCCAGGTTAGAACAGCGCGCGATGGCTCTGAGACTTCAGCGTCATCTACGCCCCCTGTTCTCCAGGTCGAGTCAAGGTTTCCCCGAGAGACCTGGAAGACACGAAAGCCAAAGCCGGTATTGTCGGGTCCCGGCCCCTCCCACCATGATCCGCAAACGGCACCTGATGTTATTTCTAGGAAGGGCTCTTCGCGAAGAATCACGTTGGTGTGCCAATGCCCGTTGAGGAGCGCCAAGATGCCAACTTCCTGCAAGAGCGTGAACAGTGCTTGGTTCTCTGGTGTATCGGCCCAATCAAACGTCGGCTCGTGGCAGAAGACGAGGATCGGTGTTTGAGACGAAAGCCTGGAGAGATCTTGTTCAAGCCACCGCAGCTGCTGTGCGTCAATCGTGTAGGTGAGACTCGTTCCGGTAAGCTGCTGCGTATCAAGGACAACGCAGTGTATGCCCTTTCGATCAAAGGAGTAATACCGTGGGCCAAAGGTGGCCTCATAGATCGCCTTGCCGATCGTTTCGTCTCGTACCACATCATGATTCCCGACGACACTATATACCGGCGAATCGATCCCAGTTGACAGGCTGGCTGCCGCAGCTTGCATCCATTGACCGACCAGATCGGGTTCTGGATACTGTGCATCGGCGACGATATCTCCGGCAAGAATGACAAAGTCGACACCGGACGTATTGACATCTTCGACAATCGCTTCAAGCACAGGATCGGGAAGGATCTGCATCCTTCGATCCCGTAGCCCAAGCTTGAACTCCTCCGGGTTCGGAGCGTAGTGGAGGTCTGAAAGCTGCGCGAACACCAACGGCCCGTCTGCAGAGATTAGCTTGAGGGGAAAATCGTACCGGGCGTCACTCGCCACCGGAATGTACCAGTTGGTGGAAGCCTGGCCAGTGGATGGTGTGCAAACGAAGACGAAGTTCGCCGTGTCACTTAGCGACAACTCAAAGATCCCCTCATCATCAGTCCACGTGATGCGTACTCCATCGCTGACTGCAACTCCTTCTACACCGGATTCTCCGGTATCGAGTACACCATTCCCATTGGCATCGAAGAAGACGACGCCTTCAGCTGCTTCCGCGGAGATGCTCTCGAACACCAAGCACAGGCAAAGCGTCAGTCCAATCCCCAGTCCAATCCCCAGCATCGTGTCTCGCAGTCGGTATCTCACGACAATCTCCTCCTTTGTGCTTGTATTCGAAGCTCTCCGACTTTCACGCCTACTTGATTGCCCCTCCGGTCAGCCCTGAAACCAAATACCGTTGCCCCAGCATAAACAGCACCAACGCCGGGATTGTGGCTAGCAATGCCGCGGCACTAAGCGG
Organism: Candidatus Atribacteria bacterium; assembly: GCA_004525685.1. Taxonomy (GTDB): domain Bacteria; phylum Bipolaricaulota; class Bipolaricaulia; order UBA7950; family UBA9294; genus SPBW01. The sequence continues at coordinate 5,454 of SPBW01000019.1, read as the reverse complement.
GCCCCAGCGAACCATGCCTCCCACTCCAAGGAATCGTGAGAGGAAGACAGGAAGCGTGAGCAGCCTCTCAGCACGATTGATGACCAACGAGAAGAAGAACTCATTCCATGAGAGGAGAAACGAGAAGGTCGCCACGGCCAAGAGCCCGGGAACAGACAGGGGAAGAATAATCCTTACGAGCGCAGCCAAGTGGGTGCACCCGTCAATCATTGCCGCCTCTTCTAGAGCTGCGGGGATTCCGTCGAAATAACCTTTGAGTAGCCAAACACTGAACGGAACACTGAAACTGGTGTGCATAATCACTAAGCCAAGGCGTGTATTCAGCAGTCCGTAGGTCCGGAAGAGCATGAAGACACCCAGAACCATGATGATCCCCGGGAAGGCTTGTGTAGCCAGAAGCCACGCAGAGAAGAGCCGTTTTCCCCGGAACCGGAATCTAGACATGGCGTATCCTGCAGGCGCGGCCACGATGATTGTTAGACAAACCGTCAAGGCGGACACACTGAAGCTATTCCACAGATTGTCCATGAACGAGCTCTCCCTGAAGATCTCGACGAAGTTCTCGGTTGTGACAACGTGGGGCAAAGCCACAGGGAACTGAATGATCTCAGCTTCTGTCCGGATAGCATTCAGAAACATCAGGACAACTGGGAAGACAAGAACGACAATGTAGACGAGGGCTACAAGATTGACGAGAACCCGCTTCGTCGGGGAGAGTCTCATTCGAGAACCTGCCGAATGTAGAAGACGATTAGCAATAGAAGGCACGCCATCATGACAATGCCGACGGCTGCTGCATACCCCATTTGGTAGTAGAAGAATGCATTCTGATAGGCAAACAACGGCAGTGTGATTGACGCATTTCCTGGCCCTCCGTTCGTCAGCACGAAAACGATATCAAACATGTTGAAAGTCCAGATACTCATCAACGTCACGACAACAAGAGCGACTTTCTTGATTGCCGGAAGCGTCACTCGAAGCGTCGTCTGGAGGAAGTTCGCGCCATCGATAGCCGCTGCCTCGTACAGCGAACGCTCGACTGATTGGAGACCAGCGAGCAGCATGACGGTCATGAAAGGGATATTCATCCAAACAGTCACAAGAATGCATGCCCACAGCGCAACGCTGGGATCAAGCAGCCACGACGGAGGATTGGCAACGCCCAAGACGCCAAGTAGCGCATTGAGCGGACCTCGATCTGCCAGCATGTATCTCCACGTTAGAGCCACAACAACTGGCGGCATCGCCCACGGAATGAGTGCGAGTGTCCTGACTACTCGGCGCGCGATTAGCTCGCGAGAATTGAGAACCAGTGCAAGAACAAACGACAAGACGAACTGAGCACTGATGCACGTGGCCACCCAGGTCATGCTGTTGAGGAAGGCCCTCCAGAAAAGCTCGTCCTGAAGCAGCAGCCGGAAGTTGCGCAAGCCAGTGTAGGTAAATTCCTGCGACATGATTCGAAACGAATGCAGCGACCGAACCATACCGTTGATAAATGGGTACAGGTTGATCGCACACATGATGAGAATCGTTGGCAAGAGGAACGGAATAGCCTGTCGTCCTTCGCCGACTCTGCGCATACCGTATTCGGACATTGAGGCACTGACCTACACTTTCGTCTGCTCTTGTGTAACGGGGCCCTTGTGGCGACGTCCTTGCTGCAGGATCGCGTGATGGGTGGGAGTAAGCCAGCTCTGCCAGCTCACTCCCTCCCATCATCGATTAAGGACTAGTACTCGATGCGTAGCTCGATGACATACCACGCCCAGTTGTCGGGCGTATAGAGATCCTCTAGGCCAGGATAGGCGTTGTAGGGATAGGCAACCTTAATGGGGCCGCCAAGGGCAGCAATGAGCGCCCCATCGGCATCATCCATGACGAGCAGGATCGGATAGGTCAGTGCATCAGCAATCTTGATCGGGAACTCCTTCGCATCGGATGCGACCAGTACGACTTGCGTCGCTCCGAGTGGGAAGCCAACATACTCAAGAACGGTGGATAGGAGCACGCCTCCGTAGGTGTTATCTCCCATCCAGGGATCAGATACGAAGTACTTGACCTGCGGAAGGGCGCGCAGCATCGCTTCGTCCATCGCGAAAGCTCCACCGCCATTCGTCAGCGCGACTGCACCTGTAACCGTCAAAGCGACGTCTCCGGCCGGTACTGGAACATCCTTGCCTACCGCTGCGACGGCGAGCATTCCTACCATCATCAATAGCACAACCAAACGTGCGTGCGTTCTCATCCTGAAAAACCTCCTTTGCTTCAAGCGTTGCCGTGTTCTATGGATCAACTTCCGCTTTACTCCTCCGCATCACCTCCCGCGTTATGGATAGGGCTACTGCAAGCCTATCTGCAGCAAATACTCGTTTCCGTTTTTCTCTATAGCGTCCATGGCATCATCAAAGCTCTTGTTCCCGAGAATGACTTGTTCGAGTTCAGGAACGACCACTCGCATGTCAAAAGCGATGATCGTTGGCATCGTTGGCCAGATGTCGATGGCGTAGTCGAGCCAGCCGTGGGCAAGATCCCACTGGTTCTCCTCAGCACTGAACTTCGGATCTGCCTGACCTGATGTTCGGGCTGGGAAGATCCAGTCAGGATAGGCAATATCGGCGACATTCTGCCCGCTTGAGATATAGTCCAGGAAGAGCGCCGCTTCCTCTTTGTGCGGAGATCCAGCCCAGATGCCATGCGCCTGAGGTCCTCCAGACGTGATGTTGTTGACGGGGCCTGTCAGATGGAGCATGCCCCAGTCGACGGTATCCCACAGAGCCAGAATTCGCCGGTTCCAGCAGCCAAAGACAATCATCGCATAGCGCTCCTGCGAGAATGCGCTCATGAGGTAGGTGTAATCATTGCTCATTGCCTCGGTAGGCATGACTTCCCACCGCGTGACCAAATCGCAGTAATACGAAAGCGCTTCGCGAGCGGCGGTATCAACTTTCACGATCCACGTCCCGTCTTCCTGGCGATTCACGATGTTCCCGTCGTTTTGCGCAACCAGCATCCAGGGGAACTTCTCCCACGATACCGGAGCCATCACACCCCACGTGGATACTTCTCCAGATTCGTCACGCGTCGTCAATCTTCGCGAGTAGTCGACAAACTGATCCCAACTGATCTCAGAGTTATCCGGCACTTCGATACCCGCCTCTTGGAACAATGTGCGGTTGGTGAAGATCACGTGGGTTTCAACGAGAAACGGATAGCCGAAGATATTCCCTTCATAGTCACTTGCGCTGTCCCACATCCATTGAGGAACGTCCGTCAGTGTTTCGTCAGTCAGGTAGTCATTGAGCGGTGCCCCAAAGCCCAGCGCACCGTACTCATAGCACATCACAGCATCCGTATGGAAGATATCTGGAGCGTCCCCGCCAAGGAAGCTGGTGAGTAGAAACTCGTTCACTGCTCCCCATGAACCCCAGATGACCTCAACCTGGATGTCGGGATTTGCCTCGTTCCACTCTTTGGAGATTCTTTGGATCGCTTTCACAACACCCGGCTGCCAGGCTAGCGTGTAGTATTGGATCGTCACGGGGGAAGAGGTTGCCAGCCCCGAACATCCGATCACAATCAAACAGGTCACCAGAATCACCACGAATGTCGAGCCTCGCTGTCTTATCATCCCGCTTCCTCCTCATACATTACGTGCACTGCGCCGACCAAATCCCTCACGACTTGCTCCGGGTTCTCCCCGCCAAACACGTTCCGACCAAATGCAACTCCCGCTGCTCCACGAGCGATGGCTTGGGAAGCAATCGCTGCTGGATTGGAGGATTTCGGTCCGCCTGCTGCGAGAAAGGGGAGCAAACAATTGCTTATAATCTGCACATCAGCGTCAGTTCCTGTTGTATATGCCTTGATGATGTCCGCGCCCAGTTCATAGCCAACTCTTGCCGCGAGGCCAATCCAGTCAGCGTCTTGGAACTTGCCCTCAGCAGCCGGCAGCATCTCTGCGATGAGAGGCACTCCGAAGCGATGGCACGTGTCTGCAATCTCCGATAGGAGCGCCAATGAACCTACTTCGCCTTCATTGCCAACAAACCCCATCGCAATGACCGCATCTGCCCCCAAGGCAACGGCTTGCTCAATACTGCAAATCTGACGGTGGTAATCGAAGGCAGGGTTGTACGATGTACTTGCGCCGGTAACCCGAACAATCAAGGCACATCGCCCAGCGTAAATCTCTGCACAGTCGCGAGCTGCACCAGGGTTAAGGATGACTCCGTCCGCACCGCCAGCTACGACTTGCTTTACGATGCTTCGCATGGATTCAAGTCCCGGGATCGCTCCCTGAAACTGAGCGTGGTCTAGTGCGACGACAACTGAACGATCGTCTTCCCGGAAAATCCTTCGCAAACGCACCTCAATCCCTGTCATGGATCTCCTTTTCACTGTTCCCGACATGTCCCGCCACGAATGAGCTTCGTCGGGAGCTTGATGCTTTCATCTTTCTCATCAATGAGTAGCAGAGCTGCTTTCTGCCCAAGTTCGTAGATGGGAACCTCCACAGTTGTCAGCTCTGGATGCATGAACGTTGCGTACGGAACGTGTGGCACGTGATCAAAGCCTGCGACGCCAAGATCCTTGGGCACAGATTTCTTGAGTTCTTCTGCCGCACGTAGCGCGCCGAAGGCCATGAGATCATTCGCCGCGAGGATGGCATCGACTCCCGTCTCCGAAAGAACGCTCAGGGCACAGGAGTACCCCGATTCAAAGGTGAAATCCCCTCGGCAGATGGCCACCGGAGTGAGTCCCTTGGAGGCCAGTGCATCAGACAGCCCTGCCAGTCGATCTTCCCCGGTACTGACATCCTCGGGGCCAGCAATATAGGCTACCTTCCGGTAGCCAAGGTTCAGTACATATTCAGCCAGTCCGAAGCTCGCTGCGTAGTTGTCCACCTCGACAGTCGGAAGATTGGGAATCCGTCTATCAACCAAGACAACTCTTATTCCTTGATCTAGGATAGCGTCTAATGAATTACCGTCGGCCTTGCCCACGGGGACAAAGATGATGCCCTCAACGTCTTCCGAGCGCAGCATGTCAAGGTATTGAGTTTCCCGCTCAGACTGATGATTGCTGTCACATATGAGCGTTGTGAACCCCTGCTCAAATGCAATGGACTCGATGCCACGAGCAAGCAGAGTGAAGTAGAGATTTGTGATGTCCGGCACAACAATGCCTAGCATCTTTGTGCGAAGCCGCCGCAGTGTCTGGGCAGCTTTGACTGGCGCGTAATTGAGGTCGCGGATGGCCTTGAGGACCTTCTCCCTCGTTTCGGGGCGCATGTGGTTCTCGGTTCGATCGTTCAAGACACGAGAAACAGTGCTTAGCGACACACCTGCTCTTGCTGCGACATCTCTGATATCTGATCGTTTCTTCATAGGAAAACGTTTTCCGAAAACGTTGTACCATACTAGACCAAGTATCTACAATAAGTCAATACCT
>SPBW01000127.1 GCA_004525685.1 Candidatus Atribacteria bacterium | reverse complement strand
AGGCTCACAAGATGGTGAAACACATCCAGCAGCTGCCCGCGCTTGGGCGACTTGCGCGTGCTCGCCACAGTTCCGTTCTCGTCGAGGGAGATGATCGTCTTCTGCTGTGCGATGGGGATAACGAGGTGTACGGCGTGATGCGCTAGCAGCACGCGCAGTTTGCGTTTGAGCGGTGATGTCGATCCGGTTTGGATTTCGATCAAGAGCGATCCTCTGGCAATGTCGGCAACATAGCGGCCGATACGGACCTCAAATTCATCGCCGGGCTCAGCGATCCATTCCTTCAGAGATGCGTGAAGCGGCTTCTCATTGAGCGTTCCAATGTGAGGAGGCTCGATGCCCATTGGCTCAGCGGACAATGAGCCACGTTCCGACAAGAAGCACCCCGATGCCGACGATTCGAGACAAGCCAAGCGGCTGCTGGATGGCACCCAGGACGCCGAAGTGACTGAGAACGGCACTGAAGATCAGTTGCGACGTCACAGCGAGCGTAATGGCAGGAGCAAGCCCGATGCGGGGGATGACAAAGGCGTAGCCGCCGACAATGACGACACCGAGGAGTCCGCCTGCGAGCGTATACCACGGAGCCGCTCTCCAGGCGCCAAGGTTCCCCCCTCCCATGAAGAGCAGATAAATGCCGGCGACGACGAGGCCTCCCAGATGAATGATGAATACCGATTCTATGATTCCCACGTGCTGACCGAGCACGCCAGCAAACTGTGTCTGTGCGGCAATGGCCAAGCCGACGATCACGGTGAGAAGAATGGAGACAAACATGAAAGACATAGAACTCCTTTCTTGGCTAGAACCGTAGATCGCCGCCAACTGCTCAGGAGACGGCTTTGCCCTCCAAGATATCCTTGAGATGGTAAACGAATGCGCATTGATCTGGAAGCAACAAGAAGAAACCCAATACCTGATCGCGCGAAGGCTGCGGCCATCGCGGAGACCCATCCTGGTTCCGAGAGTGCTGAACGAGCGCCAGCAAGCCATGAAGGTGCGGCTCCAGTGACTCCTCAATGGCCGATGGCAACGAGACCTGCTGCAGAGCATGGATGACGGCTGCAGCTTGGGTTCGAGAGAATCGAGGGAGCGCATCCAGCTCTGCAAGAACCGAGGAATCTTGTGATACGATCAGAGCGCTGGCTAGTTGATCGAACAGAATCTCGGCCGCGCGTGCCAGCATGATGAGCGCGCTTGGCCAATGTCCTGACAGGAATGTGTTGAGCGACGCGCGAATCGAGTGGACCACGACATCGTCGATGGGCCGCCCTACGGTCTCTACGAGTCGTGCGATGTAGTGATCGGGATCGCGCGTCAGCATCTGGCCATCTTCCAGACATTGCGCACCATACTCCGTCAGATGAACAAAGGGCAGGTTCAGATTGAGCGAGTTCTTGCCTGGTGCCAGTACACCTTGAACGAGAAGCTCCCATAGGACTTCCTGAAGCATGAGAACGTCGTGCTTGTCGTACGATTCGACCAGTTTTCGCAAGTCGTTCTCAATCGCATGGAAATGGGTCTGTGGAGATCTCTTCAGGATCTCGAATACGACAGGTCTTAGTGATTGTTTGTCCATAACGCCCCGTTGGATTGTGACTGTGCGACAGCATACGGACGTCCGCGTCTCCAGACAACTTGCCAGTTGCGGCGATCAGGCTGCAAGAACGCAACGGCTCTTCACCATGAAGCTCTTGAAGAGACCGCCATTCTACCCACAGTCAACAGATCGAATACTTCCCTCATCTTTGTGACATGGACGGTTCAATTTGACAGCACTGCTTGCAGGAGGTCCGAACTGTCGACACCACTACAGAACTGGATATCAGGCAACCTTGGGGTATTTCATGAGATCGAAAACGATCGTTGACAACAAACGAGTGGCAAATGGCAGTGCACGCTCGTCAATGTCATAGGTACCGGTGTGGGCAGGCAGTACTTGCCCACGATCTGCATCCCCGTGACTTATCCCATAGAAGTCGGCACCGATTCCAGTATTGGTTGCCAATCCACCATTCTCTTGGACTCGCTTCATCATCTCAGTGAAATCTTCAGATCCGCCCATCTTCTCCATCTTGAGGAAGGTTGTGTTCGGCAAGCGAGTTGCGATTGCCTGGACACGCTGAGCCAGTGCCTCGTCAGAGGAGGCAGTTCCCGCGGCACCCATAGCGCGAACAGATGATGTGCAGCCATACATGGCTGCTGCAGACTCGATGACAGTCATGGCGCGGGCGAACATGGCGTCGCAAAGCTCTGTCGTCTCGCCGCGCACTTCGGCAATGAGGGTGGCTTCAGCGGGAATGACATTCCTTCCTGAGCCAGCAGACAGCTTGCCTACATTGATTCGCGTGAATCCGTCACGATGTCGGGGCAGGGCATAGAGATTGAGTACAGCGTTGGCAGCCGCCAGAAGCGCATTGTGTCCGCCTTCGGGAGAGCCTCCGGCATGGGCTGGAGCACCATGGAATGTGATGTCGATCTTTTGTGTGGCGGCGTATCCACTCATTCCGGGGAAGACTTCTCCAACAGCGCAGCCGGTCACCAAGTGATGGCCTAACAGTAGATCGACATCATCGACAACACCGGCAGCGACCATCGAACGAGCGCCGCGCACGCCCTCTTCGGCAGGCTGGAAGATCAGCTTGACGGTTCCCCTGATTTCGTCCCGCAACTCGGATAGTAGGCTGGCAATGCCCAGGCCGATGGCGGCATGTCCATCATGTCCACAGGCATGGCACACATTCTTGTGGACTGAGGCAAACCCCTCTGCTGTCGGGCGATGCGAAGGATCGCTGCTTTCCATCAGATCGAGGGCATCCATATCGAATCGCAATCCGATGGTTGGACCCATGCCGTTGCTTACGCTGCCGACCACGCAGGTGAAGCCCCCTCTCAACGACTCAAGAAAGAAAGAGTCCGAGGACTCGTGTTGAGCGCGGACCCAGTGAGCTTCAAGCACATCATCAGGAGGCAAGCCCATGCGCGCGTCGGGCGAACAGACATCACGTCCTGAGAGGACTTCAAATCCAAGCCCAGTTAGACGTTGAGCGATCAGAGACGCAGTGCGGAATTCCGTCCATCCCGACTCTGGATGTTTATGAAAGTCGCGACGATCGTAAATCAACTGCGACTCTGCCGCCTCAGCCAACGCTGCAATCCTCGCATCAACGGTCTCGTTCATTCGATTCTCCTGCCGTAGCCTACAGCATTTTGCGGCAACCTGCAGCAGGCGCAACCGTCGACCGTCATAGCGAACAGCTATCTTAGTTCGGTGATGAATCGGCCATTCTCGTAGATGAGCTTGTCGTCAGCCCAGATCATCCCTCCTTGAGAAAGGTCACAGACCATGTCCCAATGGATGGCTGATGTGTTGACGCTTCCAGTTTCTGGCATCCCTCGACCCAGCGCCATATGGAAGCTGCCGCCAATCTTCTCGTCGAACAGCGTGTTGCCCGTGGCTCGTGTGATTCCGACGTTGGTGCCAATGGCAAACTCTCCCACGAAGCGAGCCCCTTCGTCTGTATCGATCGTCTTGAGCAAGAAGTCTTCGCCCTTGTCTGCCGTGGCCTTGACGACCTTGCCCTTCTCAAACCACACATGCACGCCTTCGAGCTTGCGTCCCTGGTAGGTGGTGGGATACGAGAACCGGACATGTCCCTCGACGGAATCCTCAACTGGCCCGGTGAACACTTCGCCATCTGGCATGTTGCGCGTGCCGCAGCAGTTGACGAACGTGCGCCCTTCGATATTCATGCGCAGATCGACATCAGGCCCTTCGACACGCAAGGTGTTTGCCTTGTCGAGATAGTCGACGACCTTCTGTTGTGCAGCGGCAATTCTCTTCCAGTATCCGATGGGGTCCTCCATGTCTGGGAGGCAGGCGGCGTAGACGAAATCCTCATACTCGGTCAGACTCATTTCTGCATCCTGGGCAGACGCGTGGGTCGGAAACAGAGCCAGTGACCAGTTGAATTCGCCTTCTGCCGTGCGTTTCATGATGGTTTCGAACAACTCTCCCTGAGCCTGGCTAGAGAGCGCGATCTTCTCGGGAGGGATGTTGGTCATGGCCTTGGTATTCACGGGGCTCATGATGTTGATGTAGCAATCGTAGGTCGATAGAGCCAACTTCAAGGGCTCGGCAATGTGTTGGATTTGCTCGTCATTGCCGTACTTGTAGAGCAACTCCCCCACCCCAGGTAGCGACGCCAGAAGCATGGGATATCCTCCCGCCTTGAGGGCCTCTGCATAGATGGCTTTGAGCAAAGGCTCGGCGTTCGGACCTCCTTGGATGAGCACCTTGTCTGCAGGCTTCACGCCTACGGAATAGTTGACGAGGACTTGCGCAAGTTTCTCGATTCGCGGATCGGGCATTTGGACTCTCCTTGATGGATCTTGTTGATATAGCGTACTGATTGTGAGTGACGCCGTCGAGGGCGACGGTTCATCCGAATGCTCACAAATCGAGACTAGATGTTGATCAGTTGCAGGTCGCGTGCTGTAGAGACTTCCTGTCCCGGAACCCATTGCGCAATGTGTCGATGCCCCTGATTGTAGGCATTTGATGTGAATAGCGTCAGACAGCGATCCTGGAACAGAAATCTTGGTGCGGAAGGTTGATGCGAGCGCACGTGGAGTCTGACACCCAGCTGAAACGACCTCTTCTCGAAGGCGGAGGGACCAAAGGCAGGACGGCTGCCGACAAAGACGGACTTGTCGTCGGCTTCGACCCAGTCTCCCCACGTCATGGCGCGCCAGGCCTCAGATCCCGGCTCAACGGTATCCATGGCCTCCATTGAGAGCAGATCGGGGAGCGCTCCATGCGTGGCAACGATTCCAGTTGGATGCCATGCAGCAAACGGCAGTCGCAATAGCACACGAGCAAGGTCTGTGCAGTCGTTTGATGTCAGATCATCCCAGAAGTCGGCGGGCCTGAATCTAGATACGCCCCGGGCTTCGTGGTTTCCCATCAAGAGATGGATGAAGGATGGCGTGGCGAGCTTCTCAGTAACTATCAAGGTGAGGGCGCCGAGAGAATCGGACCCTCGATCAACGATATCTCCGAGGAAGACAATGATGTGATCAGGTCTTGGGAATCGCGAGAATACGGTTTCGACCGCATGGCGATCGCCGTGAATATCTCCGACAAAAACGACCGGTCGATCCGAAGCAAGATGGATGAGACGTGGAACATGCTGCGCGCTTAGAGGGAATGCTTCTTCGAGCAATTTGATCAGTGCGGTCACGCTCTGTGTTGTGCCACCCACTTGTGCTCCTTTGACCATTTGTGGAGCGCCCGGCAACCAAACCAGAGGGCGGCGGGTGTCTTGCGCAGCCCATCTGGAGATGCTTGTGTGTCGCGCTGCGAGTCGACCTTCTATCCAGAACCTAGTTCAGAGGTGCAATGGGGGCAGCGGGTGGCAGCGATCGGGATTGCCGTCCTGCAGAAGGGGCAATCCTTCGTCGTCAGGACAGCCTCTTCAGCTGGTTTTTCCATCCGCGCGCTCACTCGGATGAGATAGAACATCACCAAGCCCACGATGACGAATGTCACCAACGCATTGATGAACGTGCCGTAGTAGATGGCGGCGGCCCCAGCTTCCCGTGCAGCGGCTGCTGACTCATAAACTTGGCCCGACAGGTTGATGTAGAGGTTCGCAAAGTCGACGTTCCCGATGAGTTTCCCGATGATCGGCATGATGATGTCGCCGATGAACGACTTGACCACGGTTCCGAATGCCGCGCCCATGATGAAGGCGACAGCCAACTGCAGTAGGTTCCCCTTCATGATGAAGTCCCGAAAATCCTTGCGCATGTGACCCTCCTTCGAACGGGTAGTTCCATCCAAGCCTTACTCGAACATCATAGGTCGCTAGCCGCTGGAAGTGAATGCTCAATCGAGTGACTATCAGCACTTTCCATTGACGCTTGCGGCGTATTGCTGTAGGCTGGATGCAACATGAACGGGAACAGGCACGTGAGAAACAAGATGGACTTCGCTGCGCGCAAGTCCAATTGCCTTTTCCTGGAGACGACGACGAACTAGCCCACCCGCGAGCAGCCTTGGCTGCCTACTGGGATGGGCGTGGCGACTACAGGCGTAACTGCCTGTGGTTTTT
>SPBW01000085.1 GCA_004525685.1 Candidatus Atribacteria bacterium | reverse complement strand
TTGCGCGCAGAAGCACGCCGAAGCGCGTCAATGAGAATCAGCAACTCCATCAGATTGTCGTTTACAGGAGGACACGTCGACTGAAGCACAAATACGTCGGCTCCTCGAACGGTCTCATGAATGCGAACGCGAACCTCGCCATCACCAAACGTCCCCACGCGGGCATCGCAAATCCCGGTGGCAAGCTCGGACGAGATCTCCTTCGCCAATTGGGGATTGGCATTCCCCGCAATGAGCATCAGTTTTCTGTCAGGCATCCGATCCGTCCTCCTCGACCCCGTGACCAGGCATCTTGTTCACTTGCCGCGACCGTGCAATGGCGAGCCCGCCTGGGGGGACGTCTTCAGTAATGGTGGAACCTGCAGCAACATACGCGCCTTCGCCTACTGTCACCGGAGCCACCAACGCTGTATTGCTTCCAATGAAGGCACCCTTCTCGATGATCGTTCGATGCTTCTTCTCGCCGTCGTAATTACAGGTAATGGTTCCGGCACCGATGTTTGCGCCTTCTCCCACATCGGCATCACCGATGTAAGAGACATGGCCGGCCTTGACACCACGCGCTAGTCTTGCGTTCTTGATCTCAATGAAATTTCCGATGCGGGCACCTGGACCAACATCCGCGCCAGGCCGAAGATGCGCATACGGCCCCACGGTCGACTGCTCGCGAACTTGAGCCTGCTCAAGGCATGAGTAGCGGATCGTGCAGTCGCGTTCGATGACGCAGTCTTCAATCCAGCAGTCTGGACCAATATGGCATCCCTGCGCGATGGTTGTGGCGCCTCGAAGATGCGTTCCCGGGAATAGCACCGCTCCTGCAGCGACTTGAACGGTCTCACTAACGTAGGTTCGATCCGGGTCAATCACCTCCACACCAGATTCTATCAGCATTTTCAGCGCTTCCCTACGCTGTGAAATGCTGGGCTCTGTGTGGATGTCTCGGTTCGATGCCTTCATCTCTCACCCGAGCAAGATGATACGCCAGAGCGAGAACCTCGATCAAGAACTGCCTCAAGGCCAAGTGTGCTTGCAGACAGGCTCAAGCCATGCCTATACTTCAATGCCCGTAGCGGGGCTACGGACACGTCCGTTGGGAAGCTGTGGATTCATTCAATCAAGGAGGTGGTAGGCGATGATAACGCGCGTGTTCTCTGGCATTCAGCCGACGGGAACCCTGCACATTGGCAATTACTTTGGGGCAGTTCGGAATTGGGCCGCGATGCAAGACGACATCGAAAGCATCATCTGCATCGTCGACTACCACGCCATCACCATCGACGTTGATCCTACGACCCTTCGCCAGGCAACGCTCTCCATGGCCACGGATCTCATCGCCTGCGGGATTGATCCTGAGAAGACGGTTCTGTTCGTCCAATCCGACGTGCCCGAACATACCGAACTGGGTTGGATCCTGGGGTGCGTCACCTCGATAGGTGACCTGTCTCGCATGACCCAGTTCAAGGACAAGTCGTCCAAGCAATCGTTCATCTCCTCGGGGCTGTTCACTTATCCCGTTCTACAAGCGGCAGATATTCTGCTGTACAAAGCGGACGGTGTTCCTGTTGGAGAGGATCAGATACAGCATCTTGAGCTTTCAAGACGCATCGCGCGACGCTTCAATAGCCGCTTTGGCGAGTTCTTTCCCGAGCCCCAACAAGTCGTAGGTGAGAAGGGTGCCCGCATCATGTCTCTTTCTGATCCAACAGCCAAGATGAGCAAGTCGGCAGGAGAGACCCACTACGTGGGTGTGATGGAACCCGAGACGTCCATTCGCAAGAAGGTACGATCTGCAGTCACCGATATGGGTCTGGAATCGGGAGACGCCATGTCTCCAGGTGTAGCCAACTTGTTTGAGATCCTTGAACTCTCGACCGAGTCAACGGGCCAAACGGACATACTAGAGAACCTCCGAGCCAATTTCGCTGTAGGCTCCCTCATGTACTCGACACTCAAGGACGCAGTGTTCGAGCAACTCATGGAGATCCTGCGCCCCATCCAGGAGAAGCGAGCCAAGTTGGAAAGCTCTGGCGACGTCATCGACATGTTGCGATCAGGAGCGAAGCGCGCTCGAATCATGGCCAAGGAAACCATAGCGCAGGTTCGCCCACTGGTAGGATTAGGAACCGACAATCCCTAGCATCGGACACCGCCAATAGGGAAGCGATCTCGAAGCTTGAGCCAAACCGCTTCGAGATCGTTTGTCGTCAAGACAGGTTGCTCCGTGCAGCGCATGTCGACCAACGCTTTGCATGCCGGGGCCTGGAATTCCTGCAGCCAATAAGCACCTGCACCGTCTAGCCAAGTACCGATTTCAAGCAGATCCGCCATACTCAATCCCGGTGCGGCCGTTGTGCGAAACTCGTAGTCATCAGCAAGTCTCATGATCAGCGACATCGAACGTTTGATCGCAGACACGTCAACAGCTACGCCTGCTAGGTGATCGTAGCTGTTGACAGGAGCCTTGACATCCATCGCGATGAAGTCGACCAGGCCTCTCTCAAGCACGTCGAGGATCACATCCGGTTGCGACCCATTGGTATCGAGCTTGATGAGAAATCCCAGACGTTTGATGCGCTCGAGGATCACAACAAGATCGGCTTGCAGCGCTGGCTCGCCTCCACTAATCACAACCCCGTCGAGGAAACCCATTCGATCTTCTAGTTGTGCAAAGAAGGCGTCATCCAGACGCTTACTCGCATTCGAGACAAGCTCGGGGAGAACAAGTTCTGGATTATGGCAGAACGGGCAGCGGAAGTTGCATCCGGCAGTGAATAGCGTGGCCGCAATACGTTCAGGATAATCGAGCAACGTTGTCCACTGCACGCCACCAATGATCACAGTCGGCCTCACTCCACTGCGCTTAAGACAGAACCTCTCAGCTCACCGATTTCTGCGGCTGCACGGCATCGTACAGCTTGCGATCGGCGAACTCCGCTTGTTTACCATCGTTCCACTGCTCCACAGGCCTCAGGTAGCCGACAATGCGGGAGTACACCTCGGCCTTGCGCTGACAGGTCGGACAGTGCGCCTGCTCTCCAACCAGGTAGCCGTGTTCGGGACAAATAGAGAACGTCGGTGTGAGCGTGTAGTAGGGGAGCTTGAACGTTTCGGCGATTTTGCGCACCAGTGCCTTGGTGGCCTTTGCGCTAGGAAGTCGTTCTCCGAGGAATCCATGAAATACGGTGCCTCCGGTGTATCGTGTCTGCAGCGGATCCTGAAGCCGAAGTGCCTCGAACAGGTCATCCGTCAATCCAACAGGTAGCTGCGTGGAGTTGGAGTAATAGGGCGTTGTGCCGCCATAGACTTCTTGATTGTGAATTCGCAGGTCCTCATATCGCGCCCGATCACGCATGGCCAGTCGATAGCTGGCTCCTTCGGCAGGAGTGGCTTCAAGGTTGTAGATGTCGTGCGTCTCGTCTTGATAATCGCCCATGCGTTCACGCATCCAATCAAGGACAGAAAGCGCGAAAGCTTGCCCTTTCTCGTCGGCAATGGTGCATCCAAGCAGGTTGAGCAGTGCTTCGTTCATCCCGATCAAGCCAATCGTGGAGAAGTGGTTCTTCCAATATCCACCTGTCGATTCCTTGATGCGCCCCAAGTAGTACTTCGAATAGGGGTACAGTCCATTTTCCGTCAGGGCTTCCAACGTCTTGCGCTTGACAATCAATGCATCCTTGGCCAGATCCATCAGATCCCCCAATCGGGAGAAGAAGTCGGCTTCATCAACTGCTAGGTATCCCAGTCGTGGAAGATTTAGCGTGACGACGCCAATGGATCCCGTAAGGGGGTTGGAGCCAAACAGCC
This sequence comes from Candidatus Atribacteria bacterium, assembly GCA_004525685.1. Classification (GTDB taxonomy): domain Bacteria; phylum Bipolaricaulota; class Bipolaricaulia; order UBA7950; family UBA9294; genus SPBW01. The sequence goes on along the minus strand of SPBW01000085.1, from coordinate 5,072 downwards.
CCCCGCCTCGCGATCGCAGCTCCCGGTTGTCGATGCGCAGTCGACAGCACATGGATCGAGCATCTTCAGGATGCATGTCCGAGTTGATGAAGTTCGAGAAGTAGGGAATGCCGTACTTGGCCGTCACTTCCCACAGCGGCTCCAACACGGGATTGTCCCAGTCAAAGTCCTTTGTGATGTTGTAGGTGGGAATGGGGAAGGTAAACGGACGTCCCTGCATGTCGCCTTCCAGCAGGATCTCAGCAAACGCTCGGTTGAAGAGATCCATTTCTGGCTGGTAATCCCCATAGACCGAATCTTGGAGCGTTCCTCCTAGAATGACGGGCTCAGAATTCATGTGCTGGGGTACATGCAAGTCCATCGTCACATTGGTGAACGGCGTCTGGAAACCCACGCGTGTGGGCACATTCATGTTATAGATGAACTCTTGCAGGTTCTGTTTGACCTCGGCATAGGTTAGTCCATCCGCACGAATGAACGGAGCCAAATAGGTATCCACATTGGAGAGTGCTTGCGCGCCAGCAGACTCACCTTGCAGCGTATATAGAAAATTCACCATTTGCAGCAGGGCGACGCGGAAGTGCTTGGCAGGCCGGGATTCGATCTTTCCCCGCACGCCGCGGAACCCCCGCAGCAGGATGTCACGCAAGTCCCACCCAACGCAGTACGCACCCAGCGTTCCCAGATCGTGGATGTGCAGATCGCCCGACTCGTGCGCTTGGCAGATGTCATCCTCGTAGATCCTGCTTAGCCAGTAGTGAGAGATGATCTTGTCCGTAATGTGGGTATTGAGCCCCTGCAGCGAGAAGGTCATGTTGGAGTTCTCCCGAATGCGCCAGTCACGATCATTCAGATAATCCTCAACGAGCGGCAATTCGGTCAGCCGACCTCGCATCTCTCGCAGATCTTCATGCTTCTTTCGATAGAGAATGTACGCCTTGGCCGTCTGCGCCCATCCGGCTTCAATGAGTGTTTCCTCGACCACATCCTGGACTTCTTCAACCGTAGGATTCTCGTCGACAAACCGCTCATCGAGCGTAGCGATGATCTGCTGAGAAAGCCCCTGAGCGGCTGATTCATCAGGATCTCTGACAGACCGCATGGCTTTCCAAATGGCAGTCGTTATTTTGGCTTCATCGAACGAAACAACACGACCATCGCGCTTGACGATGTAATGCATGAACCCCTCCCTCGAAGTACACCACCGAATGAACGTGAGACCATCCTAGCAGCCGACAGCGTTAAGGACAATCGAGAGGAAAACGACAAAGTACCCGGAAGGGTGCTTTATCACGAGAACTCAGTGCCCAGAGTAACCACCGCCGGACATCGATCACGGATTAGAGATGGAAACAACGTCCCAAAGGCAAGAAGACAGTCTCCGTCTGAATCAACCAGAATTCATCCTCCCCTTGATTCGCTTCTCGCGGTCAGCTAACATTTCCTGTCCCATGGCACGGCAGTTCTAAACGAGATTCATGGACGAGGTGATACAAATTCCACATATAGATTCTGCAAAAAAGAGACTGCGTCAGAACGTCAAACGTCGAGGTCTTAACCGATCGAAAAGGGCTGAGATTCGCAAGGTCCTAAAGCAGATCCGTCTTCTACTTGAGGCGAACGATAAGCAAGCAGCGACCGCGTTGTTGCCCGCGTTGGCCAAAGCAGTCGACAAGGCAGCCAAGCGGAACACGATTCATCCAAACAAAGCCGCTCGGATTAAGTCCCGCTGGACGCAGCGGATTCAGGCAGCATAGAGGGAGGCAACCCATGCGGCAGTTCGATTTTCTCGGTAAGACCAAGATTTTCCTACCCATATCTCTGGTGCTGATTCTGATCAGCATGATCGTCTTGATCCCAGGGATTCGCGGACTTCGCATGGGAATCGACTTCACCGGCGGAATGGAATTCGAGGTTCTGTTCACCGGCCCTGAAGACATTGCCGACATCCGTAGCAAGCTCGGAACGATTGACGCTGGAGATGTTGATTTGACCACCAGCGTTATTCAGGACGCCGAAGGAAATAAGAAGGTCATCACGCTGCAGCTTGATGATTCGCAGATTGCGGATGAGATCGTGGCCATGCTCCAGGCCAACTACTCGATCGCTGAAGATGGCATCAGTCGTAGTCTCATTGGGCAGCAAGTCAGCAAGACGCTAGCAGAGAAGGGGTGGCAATCGGTGCTCTTGGCACTGCTTGCGATTCTTGTCTACATCTCGTGGCGATTCCGGCTTCGATATGCCGTCGGCGCCGTGGCGGCTGTCTTGCATGATGTCATCATTGCGCTCGGTCTATTCGCGATCTTCCAGGTCGAGGTTAATCTAGCCACCATTGCTGCATTCCTGACCATCGTCGGATACTCGTTGAATGATACGATCGTCATCTATGATCGCATTCGCGAGAACCTCAAGATTGAGCGGCGCAAGACCGTGTTTGAGATCATCAACCACTCAGTCAACCAATCCCTGAGCCGCACTTTGAATACGTCGATCACGACGTTTATCCCTGTCATCATCCTGTTCTTGTTCGGCGGGTCCGTGTTGCGAGGATTCTCTCTGGCGCTGTTGATTGGCGTTATCGTGGGAACCTATTCCTCCATGTACATCGCCAACCCTATTCTCTACGCATGGACGATGAAGGCCGGAGGAGTAAAAACAGCCAAATGAGATCAATCCTCCGAAACGGGAGGAATTGGGAAGTCGTCAGTCTTCCGAGTGCGTCTCTTATCTCGGCTATCCAAGCCTCTTTGAGTTGTGCTGCGCCATTTGCTGTGCTGCTGGCGCAGCGCGGGGGATCTGACTGGAATGCGTTGATCGATCCAAGCATTCGCACTCTTCACTCTCCCTCCCTGTTGGATGGCATGTCAGAGGCACTCGATCGTCTTCAGAAAGCGATCGCGCTATCTGAGCGTGTGTATATCCACGGCGACTTCGATGCTGACGGTCTCACGGGTGCAGCCACTTTGTATCGAGGCATCCGCCCTTTTCTGCCCAAGAATTCGATTAAGGTGGACGTGGGCGACCGCCACCGAGGGCACGGTCTCTCAAATTCCTTTGTGTTGCGAGCCATCGAAGAGGGCTTCTCGCTTGTAGTCACCGTCGATTGTGGGATCGGCAATCAAGACGAGATCGAGCAGCTAAGACAGGCTGGCATCGATACCATCGTCACAGATCATCACCTTCCTTCGGGCGGCTTGCCCAACGCGCTTGCCATCATCGATCCTCACCAAGCCGGAGATAGCTACCCAAACAAGGATCTGTCAGGTGTCGGCGTGGCCTTTAAGCTCATTTGCGGATTATATGAGAGACTCGGCAAACCCATGCCCCTTCATTTGCTCGACTTGGTGGCGTTGGGAACCATTGCAGACTTGGTCCCTCTTTCCCGCGATGGCGAATCCGAGAATCGAGCGTTCGTTCGTGAGGCCTTTTTGTTGTTGTCCAGGACAGAAGGATCATCTCTTGGGTTGCGGGTCCTGATGGAAAAACTCTCAGTAGACACGAAGAAGATCAGCGCCATGGACATAGGTTACCTCGTCGCACCCAAGCTCAATGCAGCCAATCGGGCTGGCGACCCGAAAGTCGCGTTCCTGCTACTCATTACAGAAGCCGCTGATCAGGCCGAGTACTTGGCAGAAATCCTTATCGACTACAACAAGGATCGAGAGATTGCGCAATCAGACATGATTGCGCAGGCAGAGGAGCAGCTTCGGGAGCGTGGGGTTGATCCGCGAGAGGCGGGCCTCGTTTTTCTGGGTGGTGAGTACTGGAATGAAGGCATTCTTGGGCTGGTAGCATCAAACATGTCGGACCGTTTTGGCGTTCCCGCCATTATCCTCTCCCGGGGAGACCGCGTGAGTCGTGCCTCATGCCGGAGTGTGGGATCGTTCGACATCAGCGCCTGTCTAGAAGAACACAAAGACGTGTTGCTGCGCTACGGCGGGCATCGTATGGCAGCCGGATTCTCCGTCTCCAATGAGAACCTGCGCGACCTCGAAGACCGACTTCTTCAGTACACGCAAGCTCATCGGGCAGACATGGAGATGCGTGCGGCTAGTCCCATTGATACGATGCTTCAACTGCACGATCTCGATCTTAGGTTCTTCACCAACCTAACCTCTCTTGGCCCTTATGGCCCTGGTAACCGCGAGCCCCACTTCCTGATTGAAAACTGCACATTCGCCGACCTCAGCTTGGTTGGAAACAGAAGGCAGCATCTCAAGGGCCGTGTGTCACAAAATGGGCACACCGCGCCGTTCATCGCGTTTCGGATGGCCAAGTACCTGGAAGACTTCGAGCAGACAGAAGGTGCTTCCTTGGTTGGGTGCATCGGATTTGACGATTGGCGCAACGACGTGCAAATCCGAGGACTGGATCTAGTGACAGAAGATGAATAGGCGGGCACCCCTACAGTGTTGCTGGCAGCCCTTCGGGCTGCTCAGAGAAGAAACGAGATTCCTTCTCTTGTCGGCGACGAAGAGCTATTTGGCCAACAGGATGAGTGCTCAGGATCGGAAAGCCCACCCAAGCGGGCATGCGGTTCATCACGAGAATGCGGCAACTCTTCGGGTTGCTTCGCATTGTCCAACGAACTCTATTGCTCGCAATTGAGTTCGCGTTCGCCGTTACTTGCCGACACAGAATCTGGAGAATACGGCGTCAAGGATCGATTCGCTGATATCGATTCCCTGCAACTCAGATGCTGTCTGATAGGCCACACGCAGCTCTTCTGCCACCATGTCTGGCTGACCCTGTTCGTGGGCTGTCTTGCAGGCCTGCACCAGCTTGTCTCTTGTTCGACGCAGAAGGTCGCGCTCCCAGGTGTCGAGCAACAGGACGGAATTGCGCGTTGGCAGATCGCCATCCACAAGGAGACGGAGTATCTCTTGACGCAATGATTCGACGCCTTGCCCTTGCTTGGCTGACACGCGCAATGCTCTGCTCCAAGGCCCACTTGGAATGGCATCCCACGCATCCGTCAGATCGCACTTATTGAGCACCAGGATGGAGGGAACGCCCGCGTCAAGCGACAAGACACCATCGTCTTCCAGCGATTTCGGTTCACTCGTATCGAC
>SPBW01000258.1 GCA_004525685.1 Candidatus Atribacteria bacterium | reverse complement strand
GAGTTCCGATCCGCTGATGGCAACACGTCCATTTGGCGGCTGGGCAATCGACTGGATCCGCAGCGTATCTCCATCTGGGTCTGAATCATTAGACAATACGGCCACAGTGATGGAAGCGTCTTCCTGCGTTGTTTTCGAGTCGTCCTGAGCGATGGGCGCGTCGTTGATCGGCAATACCTGGATCACGACAGTGGCTGTTGACGTGCCTCCATGCCCGTCCGAGATGGTGTAGGTGAAGGAGTCTGACCCAGAGTACTGGGGATCCGGCGTGTAGAGGATGCTCGTTGCGTTGCCGACGACGGCCCCGTGAAGTGGCTGCGTGATCGACTGGATGGATAGCGGGTCATCCTCTGGATCGGAATCATTGGGCAATACGAGGATCGTGGTAGACGAATCCTCTCCTGTGACTGCCAGATCATCCTGCGCGACTGGGGGATCGTTCACCGCAGCTACAGCGATTGTGACTGTAGCGACGGCGGTTTCGCCATTTCCATCAGAGATCGTATACGTGAAGCTATCGACGCCGCTGAACGCGGGATTCGGTATGTAGGTGATGCGTCCTCCACTAGCGGATGCGCTGCCGTTGGCAGGTTGCGTGACGGATTGAATGCTCAAGGTATCACCATCAGGATCGGAATCATTGGGCAAGACGTCGATCACGACAGACGCCCCTTCAGACGTTGACCCCGAATCTGCTTGAGCGACGGGCGGATCGTTGACGGCGATGACGTCTACGCTGACATTTGCGGAGGCAATGCCACCTTGGCCATCCGAGATCGTGTACGTGAAGGTATCTGTGCCCGTGAACTGCGCGCTTGGCGTGTAGATGAGATTCGTTCCCTGATTGACGGCAGATCCGTTGAGAGGTTGGGTGATGGACTGGATTGTAAGGGCGTTGTCATCAGGATCGGAGTCATTGGGTAAAACATCGATCACGACCGGCGTTGCTTCGTCAGTGGAGGCCGCGTCATCCCGAGCAATGGGGGGATCGTTGACTGCCGCTACGGCCACGGTTACCGACGCTGTCGCTTGCTCTCCTTGGCCATCCGAGATCGTGTAGGTGAAGGTGTCGAGTCCGCTGAACCCCTCGTCCGGTGTGTAGGTTACGCTCGTGCCGTCATCGGTAGCCACGCCATGACCAGGAAGAGTCATGCTCTGAATCGTCAGCGAGTCGCCGTCGAGGTCGAAATCGTTCTCCAATACGTCGATCACGACGGGCATCCTCTCGTCCGTGGCGGACGAGTCATCCTGAGCGACAGGAGGATCGTTGACTGGCGCGACAGCGACAGTCACTGTGGCCGTGGATGTCCCACCGTGGCCGTCAGAGGCGATGTACGAGAACGAGTCCACGCCACTGAATTCTGTGGCTGGGGAGTAGATGAGGGTCTGGCCATCCTTGGTTGCCGTGCCGTGAGAAGGTTTCCCCACGGACTGGATCTCCAGCGGATCGCCATCTGGGTCTGTGTCATTGGAAAGAACGGCGATCGCTACGTCGGTACCCTCATCCGTGGCTGCTGAGTCATCCTGGGCCACGGGAGGATCATTGACTGCAGCGACAGCGACGGTCACAGTTGCGGTCGCGGTCGCGCCGCCCTCATCGACAACCGTGTAGGTGAAGGTATCGAGCCCGCTGAATTCTGGGTTCGGGATGTAGGACACACTCGTTTGTGTATTGATGAGCACCCCGTGACTGGGCGCGGAAACGGCGTCGATGAGCAAGAAGTCGCCGTCAGGGTCGGAGTCATTGGAGAGGACGGCGATCGTCACTGCCGTGTCCTCTTCAGTGATTGCGCTGTCATCTTGTGCTGTCGGCGGATCATTGACCGGCAACACGGCGATGGAAACGGTCGCAGTTGCTGTCCCTCCAGACCCGTCTGAGACCGTATAGACGAGGCTGTCGGGCCCGCTGTAGTTTGGATTCGGCGTGTACTGTATGGCTGTCCCCAAGTTCACGGCTACACCATGTGCGGGCTGTGTGACGGCCTCGACAGTCAGCGAATCTTCGTCAGAGTCGGAGTCGTTCTGTAGCACATCAATCTGAATTGTTGCTTCTTCTGGAGTCGATGCAGCGTCGTCCTCAGCGATCGGCGGATCATTGACTGCTCGAACGGTGATCGTCACGGTCGCTGTCGCTGTCCCGCCCTGTCCATCGGTGACGGTGTAGCTGAACGTATCTAGGCCACTGAAATCCGGGTTGGGTGTGTAAACGACATTCTCTCCCAGAGAACGAACGGTTCCGTGGACTGCCTGTGTCACCGAAAGGATGGCCAGATTATCGCCATCACGATCCGAATCATTCACCAGGACGGCAACTGTTACCGGGGAATCTTCATTTGTGTTCCCGCTGTCGTCCTGGGCGAAGGGAGGATCATTGCCAGGAAGAACAGTCACATACACGATCGCCGTTGCTGTTCCACCGTTCTCGTCGCTTGCCGTATACGTGAAGGTGTCCTCTCCGTTGAAATCTGCATCGGGTGTGTAGGTTACGCTTACCCTGCTATTCACAACGGCGCCGTGCTCAGGTTGGGTTACGGATTCGACGACGAGCGGGTCGTTCTCGGGGTCGAAATCGTTGGCAAGTACATCAATCGATACGGCCGTATCTTCAGGCGTGGATGTGCCGTCATCCAGTGCGACGGGAGCGTCGTTGACGCCTATTACCATCACCGTTACCACGGCAGCAGACGTGCCTCCATGTCCGTCTGAGATGCTGTAGGAGAACGACTCAACGCCAGAGAAGTCGAAGTTCGGCGTGTAGGTGAGATTCGTCCCATCAGCCACGACGCTTCCGTTGGCGGGCTGCGAGACGGATTGAATGATCAGGGAATCGCCATCGGGATCGGAGTCGTT
>SPBW01000197.1 GCA_004525685.1 Candidatus Atribacteria bacterium | reverse complement strand
CCGACCCTGAAGACTGAAGATATGCGGGAGGCTTAGCCCGGGAACTGCAATGTTAGGCTTTGGGCTCGATGATCTTGCGCCATGCGCAACGGCGGCGATAGAGCTGGAATCCCATCGAGAGATAGAACGGGGTGTCCGCCCCACCAAACGCGACGGTGGCTCCTTCCAGCACGCATCGTCGAACCGCCTCCATCACCGTAGCACGGCCCAAACCCATACGCCTGTAACCGGGATCTGTGGCCACGGGTTCCAGGTAGCAGCTGGTCGAACCCGGTACGGGCCAGATTCCGGCAAACGAGACGTACGCTCCATCCTCTTCTGAGACGGCAACGATGGTTAGATCCCGCCTGAAATTAGGCGCAGACAGCTTACGACGACGGTCGTCCAGTACGTCTGCCGGTGGCTCTCCATCGTGGTCGAACCCGCGATGCATCACACGATGGACCTTTGCTACGTCAAACTCGTCAGCCAGACTCTGAATGCGGAATCCGTCTGGAACTGAAATCTCCGGGAAGGGATCGGGAATGATCAGCCGCGTGTGGGGTTCGTCAAATCCTGCAGGGAGTTTTTCGTACCCCAGTTCCGCAGCCGCACGCTCTAGATCGGGGTTCGTATCGTCAATGTAGACGTGAACCGCCTTCCCAATCTTGAAAACCCCTGCAAGATGTTCTGCTGCATACGCCATCATCTCTTTGTTGAGAGACGAGAAGCGCGGATCGAGCTGGATGTAGAGCACGCCCATTTTCCCCTCGTGATGGACAAGGCCGACGATTTCGCCCTCGGATTCCCATACGCCAATGGCATCAAGATGATCCCTGTCCAGGCCAGGATGAGAATGCATGTACTCCCAGCGAGGTCGGGGCCAACCTTCATAATCGGGGAACTCCTGTGCCATACGAATCAAGAACTCGTCAATCGCAGCGTAGTCCTGCTCGTGATGGTATGAACGACACGTTGTCATGCGCACTCCTCTTGGCCCGTAGCATCATCTACGGGTCAGCATCCGTCAACGCCGTGTCGCCAGCGTCTCCGGAGGTTTGCAGAGATGCAGGCTCATTCTCTCTGCCCTCTCTTCAGTCGCGTGCGCCGCAAGCGGAACCCCGTGCCGAGGCCCAAGAGGTAATGAAATGCATGGTTCTTGCGAATTGCGGGTTGTGTCCCCCGAATTCCGAAACCGGATCACTCGAATGGCCGAAGGCAGACCTTCGAACTCAGTCCCCAGAGGGCGAGCCATGGGCATTTGCTGTCGGTGTATCGCGAATGATGCAAAAGGCAGGGTTTGACCCCGAAGAAGGGTTTGACTCCGAAGATAAGAATCAAGATCTGAACCTAGTTGACCCCTCTCCCCCGGTGGTGGGAGAGGGTGGGAATGCGTAGCGTTCCCGGGTGAGGGGGTAACAGCACTTCTCAAACTGGGACGCCAGACTTCCATCAGCCCAAGCAAACAAGCCCGCTCCCGTCTCTGTACAAAATACAATGGTAAACCCGATTCCTATTCCGTGTAAATGTTGAATTACAAGACCTGACCCCTATTCCTAGTCGCGCGGTCACGTTGACAGCAGGATGAAGACACCAGGCACCCATCTCGCTGAGACACGATAGAATCGGATACTCACACTTGCTACATATTTCCACGGACACGTTTGCTTAGCTCACATATGCCTTTTGGCCCTTCTCATCTCTTCGCCGCACACCTTCCATCTCCTATCATTAGTGATTAGGATGATCCTGCGCAAGCTGCGAGCGGGGTGGTGCATGCACTCGCAGGTACAAGCCAAGGCAGGAAGTTGCTCTACAAAAAGTGTATCCCGAAAGGGCACCAAGCTACGGACCTCTACTCGAAAGATCTGAAAGCCAGGCTCTCGGCTGCGGGAGCGAACCGCGTCGTCTGGCGATGGGTCGGAGAGTCGATCATCCCTCAAGCAGGCCTCTGTAGCTTGCATCCCAGCCCTGAAGGGCTTTGTAGTAACGATACACAGGAGGTAGGCCAATGAAACATCGAAAGCTGGCGGTAGCACTGCTAGGCGTGGGACTGGTAATCGGGCTTCTCGCAACGGCGCAGGCAAAGACGATAGCGATTCCCCTGGACGAATGGCATGGCGGAGGCTGCACCTGTTGTGGAGAAATTGACTACGCGTGCAGGAGATCTTCAGGAGATGACTGGTCATGGGGAAATCCCCAATTCATGGATCCGCTTCCGGCAGAGGCTACTGTCCATCGGCTCACAGTGCGCGTCTACGCGGGGTTTTGTGCACCTCCCGTTACGGCCGAGTGGCGGCTTAATGGCGTACTGATTGAATCGCGCACAAACAGTGTCGATTCGTGTGCTTGCGGATCATGCACAACTTACGATTACAAGAGCGCGTGGAGCGATTCGGGCTTTGCTGGCTGGAATTACGGAGGCACCAATACCCTCACTTGTGTCGTTACCGATGGCACTTTGTGTGTGTCAGAGGTCGACTTGATCATTGAGTACACGGACTGCATCGACACGAGTCCACCTGTCACGACGTTCGTTACCACCCCGCCCAATCCCGACAACAATCCATCGCCCTACTTCGAATGGGTAGGCATTGATGCCATCGCTTGCGTTGCCGTGCCGCAGCTGGTGTATTCCACAAACCTTGATGGCGCCGGATGGAGCAGTTGGTCGCCAGCCACATCTTCCACAGTCGGTCCCCTGTCAGAAGGGACACACACCTTCGAAGTCCGCGCTCAAGACGAAGCGGGCAACATCGAATCCACGGCCTCGTACACGTGGTTTATCGACCTAACCTATCCAGTGATCAAGATCACATCACCCGGAGATGGCGTTTCTTATCTGATGAGAAGCGTGGTTCTTGCCCTATGGTCGGTCAGAGATCTGGAATCCGGGTTGGCAAATGTGACTGCTACAGCAGCCTCCGGCGACTTGGTTGACACAGGGGTGGTCGGTTTCCAGCCCTTCTTCGTCGAGGCCTTAGATTTCGCTGGCAACCAAGCACGAGCGGACGTGAAGTATCAGGTTGTTTACGATATCGCTCCTGGTGATGGCTCAGGCAGCGAAGAGTTCCTCGACAATCCCATTGCTGGTGGAGGGGGAGCGGTCGGAGATGTTGAACTTGCCGCTGCCTACGAGAAGGGCGACACGATCATTGTGTCCTTCGACCTGTTCGACTCGAACGGTGAGTCCATTACAAACGCTGTCGTCACAATGACGTTCGTATTCTTTGGTACAGCGGAGGCCCCGGAGGATTACGAGATCCGTCAGTTCTTCCTCATTCCTTACGACGAGGAGCTCGGAATCTATCAATTGCAGGTGGAGACAGTTACAGAAGGCTATGAGATGCAGGCCGGCTACTACGATGTATGGATTGGCGTGAATGACGGAACGCAGATTCAACTAAGAATCGAAATCACCGAGCCTCCCGCGATCTAGCAGCGATTCGTGAGCACTCTTCATCGACCCTCCGGGGATTGGACAAACCCACTTCCCGGAGGGGTTTGTGCCTCTTGCGGGTGTCGCAAGAAGGCGGTGTTGCCTGCGTGGTTGGCATCCCCATGCGTGATCACGATCAGCTTCAAGTCGCCGACGCCACAGCCCGCACCAATCAATGCTGCATCCAGAGCCTTTCGATTGGATCGAAAGCCCGTATCGATGAGGATGAACTCGTCGCCCGTTCGAACCAGATACGCGTTGACCATTCGAAACGCAAGTCGTAGAACCGATTCATTCATACAGCATCCTTTCACAAGTGAGATCTGGCTCAAGCGTAGTGAGGCAGGGGGAGATCTGTGCAACGGAGGGGCGCTACATACTGCGATGCATGTTGTTGGGGTACGTGTCCCTCGAATCCCCTTGGGAATTTGAT
>SPBW01000204.1 GCA_004525685.1 Candidatus Atribacteria bacterium | reverse complement strand
TGATTGTTGCCCTTGGCGGCATGCTTGGCCTGTTGGGAGGACTGTTCCTGTTGGCCGCTCTGTTCCTCCTTCATCAGATTGCGCTGTCTCACGCAGCAGCATTCTCGCTGTTTGGCGGGCTGACAAGCGGGATTCGAGTGCTCAGCGTGGGGCTTGCGACATTGGCGCTCGGTATCATTCTAGGCGCATTGGGCGGCCTGCTTGGGGCAAGCTTGTTGCATGGCCGCGAGTTTGACGCGCTCCCCTAAGAGCGAGGGCTGCTACGTCGCGCCCGCTTCTCGTCATTCAATTGCCTACAGAGCAGGGCGAGAGCCTCTTCCGCGAACTGGACTTGTGTGTGCTACTTGTCGTTCAATTCAGGGGGCTTCTCGACAGCCCGAGTGCGCATGTACTGAATACCTCTCTTGGTCAGGTAGATCATTCCCATGGCAACGAAGATGGATTCAGCGAGCTTGAATGTCAGGGAATAGGCTACGACGCCGGCACTCGTAGCCGCAGGGATCACAAGTGCGAATACCGCGACCAAAGCAGCCTCTGCGGTTCCGAGCCCTCCTGGCGTAATCCACAAGAAGAAGGACAGCATGATGGTGAAGGCGAAGATGAGCGACAGCTGAGGGAACGTGAACAATGTCCCAGACAGTGTCCCAGACGAGAACCAGAAGAAGAACTGCGGTCGCGTATACACGAAGAATGTAGCTACGGTTTGAAGTAGGAAGGCAACCAGCGTCCCTTTCCAGTGTTTTGTGAATGCGTTGTAGACCTCATCTTCGGTTTCCGAGACCTTCGCGGCTGCACGATCGAGCGCCTTCCTCCAGCGCTGAACGAGCCTGCCGAGCAGTCGAATGCTGCGACTGATCCACTTGAAATTGCCAGCGAAGTTGATCAATCCAACCAAGATCCAAAACGTGACGAACCCGATGGCAAAGGCAAGTAGGCGTCGTTCAGGTGCAGGTATCTGTTGCGATGACAACGCATAGAAGCTCCCCATCAGGATGAACACGATCATGCTCAGCCCACCCAAGAAACGTTCTACAACAATCGTTGCCACGATGCGTGTTGTCGGAGCCTCTGACTTGCCCAGGACGAGCATGGCGCGTACAGGCTCTCCTCCGAAATACAGTGTGGGCGTGAGGTAGCTGACAGCATACCCAGCGAAGCGTGCACCGATGATGCTTCGAAAGGGGATCTGAATACCATACGAACGCAAGATGACCCACCAGCACAGAATCCAGAACGTCATGGACATCAGTACATTGCCTAGCACACTGAGAATTCCGAGCAAACCAAGCCCCACCATTTGGGCGAAGGTTTCTCTCCATCCCACGAAGGAGAGCACGCCGATCAGAATACCTAGTCCGATTGCAATGGATAAGGCGATCTTCCATCCGCTTCGCTTCAATGTCATAGTGCGTATGCTAGCATGGGTACTCCCCATGGGACAGGGAATCTGTCGACTTGTTGTAGGGCCTACGTCTGGTCATTCATCGCCTCAAGCAGAAGCTCCAAGGCAGCAGCAATTGCGCTGTCACGCACAGTTTCTCGATCTCCAGAGAAGCGATAAGCCATGCTGCGAGTCCGTTCTTGGGCAGCGACGGCAATGTGAACCGTGCCCACTGGTTTCTCTTCGGATCCTCCTCCGGGACCAGCAATGCCTGTGATGCTCACAGCGAAGTCGGAGTTGAATCGATCCCGACATCCTTCTGCCATTGCCCGAGCAGTCGGGGAGCTGACGGCGCCCTGGTTCTGGATGATCTCACGAGGAACCCCAAGCCACTGAATCTTCACCTCATTCTGATAGGCGATGACGCCGCCGATGAAGAACGCCGAAGCGCCGGGGATCGCGGTGAGAACGTGTGAGAGCCCGCCTCCAGTGCAGGATTCAGCTGTGGCCAGCGTTAATTTGCGACGTGTGCAGCCATCGGCGATGTGTTCTCCCAGATTCATTGCTTGGAGGCCTCCCTCTTGTGCGGAGACGTTACTCGATCTGTCATAGGTAAGCCATGCGCTTGCGACCACATACACATCGCTAGAAGAGGGCACTGCTCGCAGCTGGGCTTGCGTGGATGACATACCTCGCGTCCTAGACGGATGGTGAGGAGATGAAGTTGCTGCATCAACCTGTGATCTGCAGGGAGAAGTGCATTGAGCGCTTCGTGTGGATCGCCCTGCTCTTGCACCAATCCCATGCGGCTCATGACACGTCGGATGTGCGTGTCGACAGGGAAGACGGGGCGATTGAAGGAGAACAGAAGGACAATGCTCGCAGTCTTCGGACCCACTCCAGGCAGTGCCAGCAACCAGCGCAGAGCTTCCTCTAGTGCAAGATCTCCAAGGAAGCCAAGATCGAGCTTGCCTTGCTTAGCTACGATGCGACTGAGCGCCTCACGGATTGATCGCGCCTTCTGTTGTTGCAGGCCTCCGCTCTGGATTGAGGCGGCAATATCGTCTACTGATGCCGCCACAACGTTGTCCAGGCTCGCAAACGACGCAATCAGCGAATGGAAGGCCCGGTCACGATTGATGTCGGTCGTGTTCTGCGAGAGGATCGTGAGTACAAGGTTCTCGACCGGATCTTGAAGCTGGATGGCTTGATGCTTGTAGGCGCCCAACAACTGGTCGGCAATCCATTTGATTTTCTGCACAGCGTCCATGGCGACGCGAGCATAGGTGGTGTAGCAACGCAGTGCAACTGGTGCGTCACCGGATTGATCGATACCATGAGACACTATGATCGAAGTCAAAACGGGTCAGGAGTGGATGGTCAGACTTCAGGATGGCGACGACCTGATGGGAGCGTTGGGCAAGCTGGAGAGTGACGCGGCACTCATCCTCGCTGGCATCGGAATGGTGCGAGATGCGCAGCTTGGATACTGGAATGGCAGCGAGTACGAGATCCACACATACCCTGACCCAATGGAGCTGGTCTCGATGCAGGGAAACCTAGCTATCGATCACAGTGGGCAGCGGATCGTGCATGCCCACATCTCATTGGCTGCACGGGATGGAGCGATGTGCGGCGGTCACCTCGTGAAAGCCACGGCACACAACACAGTAGAAATCGGATTGCTGCCATTGCGTGACATTGCCTTGGAACGACGACCCGAATCAAGCGGACTCGTGGGCCTGTTCCCCATCAAGCTATAGAGAGACGAGGCGCTAGCAGAACGCTACGGGCAGATGGAGTGCGTGTAGGAAGTCCCTCCCGCTGGTTTTTGACTTCCCTTCGCGTTGTAGCTCAAGAATCTCCAACAAATGGTCCTTCGTCCCAATCAGCAATCGATTCGTCTCAGAGGGTCCGATTTCACCTGGACCCAGCACACCAGACGCGTAGTCAGTGAGCAGGGTGCGATGAATCTTGACGCGATGATCTCCTAGGTGAGTCCATGCGCCGGGCCAAGGCATCGTCCCCCGAACGAGGTTGTGAATCTCCTTGGATGGCATATCCCAGTTGATGTGGCCGTTCTCTCGGGTCAGACTGGGGGCCAATGACACGCCGGTCTGCGGTTGGGCAACAGCGTGGATGAGCCCCTTTTCTAGGCCATCCAATGTCTCCAGGATGACGCTTGCTCCCAATTCCGCCAATCGGTGCTCCAATTCGGCGGCCGTTTCATCGGGCTCGATGGACAGGGACTGCATCATCAGAATGTCGCCAGTATCTAGTCCCCGCTCGATGAAGAACGTCGAGACGCCGGTTGACTCTGCTCCGTGCATGATGGCCCAGTTGACCGGCGCAGCGCCACGATACGCGGGCAAGAGCGACGCATGAATGTTGATGGT
>SPBW01000150.1 GCA_004525685.1 Candidatus Atribacteria bacterium | reverse complement strand
TGCGGTGAATTCAGGAAGCTCGATTCGTAGAACCTTGTCCACAGGGGCATGCGGATTTAAATCAAAATGTGGAACTAAGCTTGTAGACGCTGACCCAAGGGGTTTTCGGACGCGGGTTCGACTCCCGCCACCTCCACCAGACATCATGAAGAACCCCGCAGGAATTGCTTCCGCGGGGTTCTCGCTATCTCCCTAGTTGGCGCTGGGAGCCATCTCGTCTGATTCAATACGCCCATCTAGCATGCCCAAGTGACGTCTGGCATAGGGAGAGACAAGCACATCATGCGTGACGACGATGAGGGTCGTCCCCAAGCTATTCACCAATTGGAACTGCTTCATCACATCGTTTCCGCTGCCCGAATCAAGATTCCCTGTTGGTTCGTCAGCAAGGATCAGCTTCGGATCTATGACGAGGGAACGTGCGATCGCCACACGCTGTTCTTCGCCACCTGACAACTCAGATGGGTAGTGATCAGCACGGTCCTGAAGCCCTACAAGACCGAGAGCTTCGATTGCTCGCTTCCGGCGATCCGCTCGCGCGACATGCGCGTATCGAAGAGGAAGCGCAACGTTCTGCCAGGCCTGCAGATTGGAGACCAGGTTAAAGCTCTGGAAGACAAAACCAATCGCGGTTCCGCGAAGGCGAGCCTGATCACGCCTCCCTAGACCGGAAGCCTCGTTTCCGAAGAGGCAGATCGTCCCGGAGCTCGGTTCATCGAGCAAGCCGATCGCATTCAGCAGCGTCGTCTTGCCAGAGCCCGAAGGCCCCATAATCGATAGGAACTCGCCCTCTTCGACCTGCATCGTAACGCCCCGCAAAGCGCTTACGTCAATCTTCCCTTTCTTGTAGATCTTCTTCACATCTACCAGTTCAATCATTCGCGTCCTTTCCGTAAGGCATCTGCGGGTGAACCTCTCGTAGCCATCCATCCAGCCACTCCGCCAGCCAGCAGTCCAAGTCCGATGATGACTGCTGAGGCTATGGCCAAATGCGCTGGCGATACTGCAGTGCTTGTCAAACTCATCGCAGTACGTAGCAGGCCAGCACTCAGCACGCCACAGCATAGGCCAAGCGCAGTAGCGACAACGGCAATCCGCAATCCCTGCTTGCCCCCAAACCACATGATGGACAGATCCACGGCACCGACTGCACGCCGGATGCCGAGTTCCCGACGTTGCAGCGCCAGATGGAATCGTATCAAGTTGAACGTATTCGCGGCCGCCAGAAAGAGAGCCACTGCAATCAGCAGCGCCAGACGATACGAGATCCCCTGCAACAGCGCCCGGGTTTCTGCGATCGCTGCGTCCGGTGTCGAGATCACAGCATCTGCCCGTCCTGGATGCCGTTGCCGCAGGGTCTGTCGAATGCTTTCACTCGTAGACTCAAGATCCACCTCAGGCGATACGTGCACCCAAAAAACGTGGCCATAACGGGTTACGGGCTCGATAAACGATCCGTAGGGAACGACCATCCATGTTCCCATTGGAATCGCGACAGCAGCCGACGTGAAGACACCGAAAACTGTGTAGCTCACAGCATTGGCAACAACCGTCTGCCCGAGAGGATCGTCCTCTCCGAACAGCCTGAATGCCGCATCGGAAGAAAGAATCGCAACAGGAGAATCCGCGCTAATCTCAGCTGCCGTTAGATCTCGCCCTGCAAGTATCGGAAGCAGTTGCAGATCTGCATAACCTTCCCCCACGACGCGAACCGTATGACCCTCAAGTTCAGGCACGTCATTGAACGCGGAGGTTGCTGATCCAATCGTGACGACAGATTCGATCCCCGGTACAAGTTCAAGCGCCAGGGCATCATCGGCAGTGAACCTTGGGGGATAGAGGATGCTCTGCTTGGGGGGCGACACAACAAACGTTCGATCATCCACCTCCCCAATAAAGTTGCCAAGGGCTGTATCCGCTGCAGTCCCCATGAACAAGAAGAGATACAACGCACACGCGCCGAGTGCCGCTGACACTGCAACAACGACGAATCCTGCCGCCATCTTCCTGTGCCGTCCTTGATCAAGTCCGCGTGCCGACATGGCGCGAACCGGAGATAGGCGAGCGCTCTGCCAGCCGGGAACAAGGCTAGAGACAAGGCCTAGTAAACAGAGCAACGGAATGATGGCTAGATGAATGCCGCCCAGCCGAAGGGAGATGCCCCACACGTTGGCGAACAGGAAAGCGATCAATCCCAATGCAATTCCCGCAATCCCCGCACCAAGGACCAGACTGAGCGCATCGCGGGCAAGAAGCCCCATAATGTTCCGCCCCTGCGCACCAACGGCCACTCGAATGCCAATCTCACGCCGGTCTGACAGAGACGCCAGTGTGAGCGTCCCCGAGACAATCGTCGCTGCCAGCAAGAACAGCCCGAAGGACGCCGCAAGAAGGATCCTATTGACTTGTCGCTCCAAGGTAAATGCTCGTTCATAGCGTTCCGCAGCATATGTCGTATGCATGTCGGGAAACACACGTTGAATGGCCTGAATGGCATCATCGACCGATCCACTGGGACGAGCCCACAGTGCCCAGTAGGGCGCCTCACGATCCCTCGTGACCGACCGGGGCGCCATCCCTACTGGCGTCAAGATTCGACGATTCAGTTTGCTGCGAATCGTATCATCCTCAGAGATTGCCTCCAACACACCGACAATGGGGAGATCATCGATTTCCTGCCCCACGGGATCGGAGTCACCAAATACGACACGCGCAACCTCTGCGCCGAGCACGACGCCTTGCTGGCTCTCGGATGAGAACGCCTCGCCAGAGGAAAGCGGCAGGCGCATCAACTCAAGATATCCATCGCTCACCTGCATGTATGTCAGTGAGTACTCATTCCTGGGATCGCGGATCGAACTCGTGCTTCCTTCTCCCGCCGCCAGCTCGACCTCCGGCAACGCGGTAATGGTTGCACGATCTTCGTCGTCGAAGGGAGTGTGATCCTCAAGATAGAAGTAGAAGACGTTGGCACCGATCTGTTCCAATAGCGCCGCGAGTTCATCCTCGACAGCCTGCTGCAAACCAAACGCGACGAACAGGACGGCCGTGGCAAGGGCCACAGCCGTCATTGCGATCCACTGTCCCGGCCTTCTCACCCTACGAGTCACTCTTGCATGGCCTCCACGATCTGATCAAGAATCTCAGACAGCTCCGCCATCGCCCCAGGGGCGGACACGGAGACACCCGACGATGTATCTACAGGATAGGTCGTAAATGGAAACACCACCATGCCTCCGGCATCCAGAATCATGACTCCAGGTTGCGAGTGGAGCACCCAGGAGAATGCCAGCCAACGAAAGTCATCATAGATCACGCGCCAACCATCCGCTTCTGCCTTTCGCGCTTGCTCATCCACGTCCGCTCGACGGCCCGGCAGATCAGATATGGCAAGAAAGGCATCGAAATCCATCGCATACCAGTCCGGATAGACACTATCCAATCCCGCCAACTGCGCGAACGTCCACATATCAAGGGATTCCTCTTCCGTGAACGCGTGCAAACGCAGGACGAAATCCACCTCATCCCCGAACACATCCAGCAGTGCGATAAGGTCATTGTACGCGGCCTCGTCTCTTCCCAAATAGGATCCGGAGTAGAAAACCAGTGGTCGTCCCGTATCAAGGGAAACTGTTTCCCCGTTGCGATCCACAAGATCGAACGTTGGCCACGGCACAGCATCGCCATACCATAGGATATGCTGTAGCAATGTATCTTCAGGGATGCTGCCGCTATCGGCAAAGGCACGAACGACGCGATCAAGCGGCATGGCCGACTTGTTGGTGATGCCGACTTGCCGATAGACAATCATGCCCGCGCTATCGATCAGGAAACTCGCCGGCGATCCGCTACTTCCAGCTTGATACATCGCACAGGCGATGGTCGACACGGGCTCCGTAATAATCTGGACATCCGGGCCCAAAACGTCAATGCAACTCGCGCGTTGACTTGAGTCAAGCCCGGAAAGCAGCACAATCACACGGAGGCTAGATAGCTCCTGGCTCCAGATTCGGATCATCGGTAGCGTATCGATATTGACGATCGTGTTGATCGCCACAAGCAGCGTCTTCCCATCAAACGCATCACATCCATCAAACAGGGGAGCACTCGCGCCGATTGGCAGACCAAGCGTATAGGGGTTATGCCTGCTTTGAGCAAACTCAAAGACCGAGGCGTCTGATGAGTCTCCACAGGTCGAGCACTGATCAGAAGCAACCAGACCTAGAGAGACGATCAACAGAAGGGCGGCAATCATGCCGCCCCTTCGTAGTTCACGTCCGATCATTGGATGTCACTGCATTCTTCTCTGTAGCTCGTGATGTGATTGCACTCATACGTGTAGTAGTATGGCCACCCAGTCGTGCACTCATACGTGTTCCAGGAACAGATCTTCACGCATGAATCCGCATAGGGATCAAACGCGCCACATTGATTCTGATTCTGGCATCGATTCCAGTAGAACTGCTCAGCGCTACCCCTCCCGATGTAGTCACAACCGGAACCAGAACATTCATCGTCGCATACGGCAGCGACTGCCGCAAAGCTGACGCCGCAACAGGCAACGACAACCAATAAGATCAATCCTATTTTGCCATGTAACATTCCTCATTCCTCCCTTTAGTATTTATCTACCCTATCTTGCCGTCGCCCTCTTCCCATGTCAAGCCTTTACCATTCTTCCACCTTGTTTATCCCGCTCTATGCATTCTATTCACCCTTTGCGCTCTTTCTTAACTGGTCGCTCGTTTATTAAATCCCTCTCTACCATCAATGGATGACGGGATGCGGGGCTCGATGGAAAGGCACATCAGATGCTCAACTGATAGAGCGCTCCAACATGCCGTCGACTCTAGGGAACAACTGGCGCACCCTTCCGACCGCCTCCGCAAGAGGCAATAAGGTCTGATTACTACCAGGGGAACGCGAGTATCTCAGGGGCATGCGGATTTAACGCTGACCCAAGGGGGTTTCGGACGCGGGTTCGACTCCCGCCACCTCCACCAGACAGGACTGATTCGAGAACTGATGAATCAGGCGCTTCGGTTCTTTCTTCTTGAGCTGTGATGCCGCCACTCGATATCAGCAACATTCAGAATGCAACCCTCGCCCCACCGCCGCTGCAGATTCTTGGGACTTCAAGAGCGACCTAGCCTCTGAAAGATCTGGCCGACCTTGTTAGGGGCCAAGAAATGGGCAGAGATACGATCAGATCACGTAGACTAAGTCTTTGGAGTGCG
>SPBW01000069.1 GCA_004525685.1 Candidatus Atribacteria bacterium | reverse complement strand
CTTCAGGAGCTTCAGCGGCCGACTGCTTCTTGGGCTCGTCAGCCTTCAGTTCCTTGGCTTCGATGGCTACGGTTTCGCCGCGCTTGGCCGCATCCCAAGCCGCCAAAACACCGGCATTGGAAAGAATGCTGCGGGCAGCTCGCGTTGGTTTGGCGCCTTCAAGCAGCCATTTCAATGCAGCGTCTCCGTCGATTTCAAACGTCGGGGGGTTCGTCTTCGGATCGTACGGTCCCAGGTCGGCGACGACTTTCGCATCGCGCGGCTTGCGGCCATCAAGAACTACGACTCGGTACGAAGGCTGTCCCTTCCGTCCCACTTTCTTCAATCGAATCTTTGCTGGCATACCTCACCTCAAACTTCGTTGCCTCTTAAGCGCAGGGGTTCATGACGACAAACCCATTGCGTCAAGCGGGTTTTTTCCTTTACCTCGGCGTCCGCCGAGCATCTTCAACGCCCGTTTGGCCTCCGCAAAACGTGCCAAGACACGATTGACATCCCGAACTTGGGTTCCACTTCCACGGGCAATACGCTTCTTACGACTACCCCCGATTATAGAGGCGTTCAGGCGTTCTTCCAGGGTCATCGATCGCAAAATAGCTACCGTGCGTTTCGTCTCGCTCTCTTCTTCAGACACCGCCGCGTTTTTCAGCTTTGCAGCTCCGGGGAGCTTTTCAAGGATCGATGACAGCGGACCGAGCTTTTGCATCTCTTCGAGCTGTTCGAGGAAGTCTTGGAGCGAAAACTGATTCTTTCGAAGCTTCTGGGCGAGGTCTTCTGCTTTGCCTTGATCGAGCGTTTGTTCGGCTTGCTCGATCAGGGTAAGCACATCGCCCATGCCCAAGATTCGCTCAGCCATCCGCTGGGGATGGAACGGTTCCAAGCCGCTCAGCTTCTCGCCAGTTCCGACAAACTTGATCGGGCAGCCGGAAAGATGACGAATCGACAGCGCGGCTCCTCCACGAGCATCACCATCCAGCTTGGTCAGAATCGCCCCGGTCAGTCCCAATCGATCATGGAATGCCGAGGCGATGTTAACGGCTTCTTGTCCCGTCATGGCATCAGCCACAAGGAGTATCTCTGATGGCTTGGCCACACGTGCAATCTCGTCGACCTCTGCCATCATGTCTTCGTCAATCTGAAGCCGCCCTGCGGTATCCACGATCACAACATCGCGCAGGTGCGTCTGCGCCCAATCGAGGCCTTGGGCAACAATGTCGGCGGGTTGCCTTCCAGCCAGAGAGAACACGGGCACGTCGGCGTCCTTGCCGAGCGTTTCGAGCTGGTCGACGGCGGCAGGTCGATAGATGTCTGCTGCAATGAGCATCGGCTTGCGCCCTTCTTTCTTCAGGCGAATGGCCAGCTTGGCAGCGCTCGTCGTCTTACCTGAGCCTTGCAAGCCCACCAGCAGGATCACAGAAGGGGATCGCGACAGATCCAGCGGCGCACGCTCCCCACCCATGGTTGCAGTCAGTTCATCGCGTACGATCTTGATCACCTGTTGCCCGGGTGTCAGACTGCCCAGCACTTCCTCGCCGATGGCTCGTTCTTTGATACGCTCGGTTAGCTCTTTGGCTACCTTGTAGTGCACATCAGCCTCAAGAAGCGCCATCCGGATTTCGCGTAATCCGGCGGTCACGTCTTGTTCTGTCAAACGTCCTTTCCCTCTCAGTTTCGAGAACAGATCGGTCAGTTTGTTGGTTAGGCTATCAAACATTCAATCTCCTAGGCGGAATCGCAGTTTTAGGAATTTTACCGCAGAGTTCGCAGAGTTCGCAAAGGCTACCAGGACTTGGCATTGTCACATCGATGGAGCCTGCTACACTCTCTGCGGCCTCTGCGGTGAGAGCTTCTCATGAAACAGAGGACGCGTGTAACAACCCCAGGAGCAGTCAGATTTCCCCGTTATTGCGGGAAGTGTTGCTCCAAGAACGCGGTCGTCACGCGGCCTTCTCGGAATGCGGGGTGCCGGATGATCTCCATCAAGAGCGGCGTTGTCGTGCGGATTCCCGAAAGCACCAATCGCTCCAGAGATGTTCCCATCCGGACAATCGCCTCTTCACGCGTCTCGCCCCAGGCAATCAGTTTGGCGATCAACGAGTCGTAGTAGGGCAACACCTTCATGCCTTGATAGAGAGCCGAGTCGAATCGAATGCCATTTCCTCCTGGCAGTTGTTCGAGGCCTACTGTGCCGCAGCATGGCATGAACGCATTCGCAGGATCTTCTGCATTGATGCGACATTCAATCGCGTGCCCGCGAAACGGCACATCTTCCTGCAGATGAGAAAGCGGATGCCCCAAGGCGACTCGGATTTGCTCTTTGATAAGATTCAGTCCGCAGATCATCTCGGAAACAGAGTGCTCGACCTGAATTCGTGCGTTCATCTCAATGAAGTAGAAGGTGTTGTCAGGTGCCACCACGAACTCAACAGTGCCTGCGTTTTGATAATCCACGGCACGAGCAGCGGCCAGTGCAGCCTCCCAGATGGCTTCTCTGGTCTCCTGAGGAAGATTGGGGGCTGGCGTTTCCTCGATGAGCTTCTGATGGCGCCGCTGGATCGAGCATTCACGCTCGCCTAAATGAATGACGTTTCCCACGTAGTCCGCCATAATCTGGACCTCTATGTGGCGAGGGTCTTCCAGCGCCTTCTCCAGGTACAAATCACTGCTGCCTGTCGCAGCCTTGGCTTCTTCAGCAGCTGCTGAAACTTTGGACAGCAGTTCCGTGGCATCGATCACCCAGCGCATGCCACGTCCGCCTCCGCCATAGACCGACTTGACCAATAGGGGGTATCCAATGGACTTCGCAGCTTCAAGCTGCTCATCAGGCGTCTGCGGCATGGGCATGCCGGGCAGGACGGGGACGCCGGTCTTGGCTACGGCTTGCCGCGCCGCTACCTTGTCGCCCAGTAGTTCCATCACGCGCTTCGGCGGCCCGATAAACGTCAACTCATGGTCTTCGCACACCTCGACGAAGTGCGGATTCTCTGCCAAGAACCCATATCCAGGGTGAATGGCGCCGACGTTATTGAGTTCCGCAGCAGAAATGATGGCGGCAATGTTGAGGTAACTCTTCTGTGGCGCGGCTGGCCCGATGCAGATGGTGTGATCAGCCAGCCTGAGGTACGGCATGTCCGCATCGGCTTCTGAATAGGCGACGACGGACTTCAGCCCCAATTCTCTACAGGCCTCAATCACGCGCAGTGCAATCTCTCCGCGATTGGCTATAAGGACAGCATCGAAGCTCATAGACGCTCGAAGATAAACAGGGATTGGCCGAATTCTACCACGGCGCCATCTTCAAGCAGCGCCTGGCGCACTCGGCCCGGTTCTTCGGCCTTGATCTCGTTCATCACTTTCATGGCTTCGATGATGCAGATCGTATCGCCTGCTTGGACGATATCGCCTACCACCACGAAGGGCTCATCCTGAGGAGACGGCCGCCGATAGAATGTCCCCACGAGCGGGGCAGTCAGCGCGAACTCTCGTTCTGGAAGTTCGCGAGCAGTGGTCGTAGCTGTCACCATCGCATTCGATGTCTGAGGAGCTTCTTGCGCAGCCGCTGTCTGATAGAACGCCTTTCCTTCCAGTATGCGTCTAACAGTCACTCTCTGGTCGCCGTCAGCGACAGTAATCTCCGTCAGATCTTCGTCTTTGAGCAACTGGATGATGTCTTTCAGTTCTTGCATATCCACAGAGTGCCTCCTCAAGCGGACACATTGTACTGACTCGTGGGCGGGGGCAACAATCTGCAATCTGTTGCACTGGAGCGCAGTCAGTCTATAATACGAGTTCGTGAGGTGAACCTGACTGTGTCTATAAGCGCACAATTTGCGCTGCTCGTCTTCTTGATTGCGGCATCCGCCTACTTCTCAAGTACTGAGACGGCGCTTACTTCGTTGGCAAGGGGACGTCTGCGCTACCTGATCAATACCCATCCCAAGAAGAAACGTGGCTTGACTCACTTACTGGAAGAGCCAAACGATCTGATCACGGCGTTGCTTGTACTCAACAACTTGGTCAATGTCATGGCCAGCTCGATTATGACATTGGTCGTGATTCGGCTGTTGCCAGACGTGTCTGACGGAATACGGGGATTGATTGCCGTGACCGTGATGACGGTGTCCCTGCTGATTTTCGGCGAGATCACACCAAAGAATTTTGCCAAACACAACACCGAGCGATTGACGCTGTGGACGATTAATCAGGTCTACGCAATGACGCGTCTGTTGCGCCCTTTCATTTTCGTGTTCCGCGCGATTGCCCATGGCGTGGGGCGAATCTTTGGCGTGAATCTGTCTGAGAAGGAGCCGATTGAGGTATCTGATGAGCAGATCGAGACGCTGATCGGTGACTCCCAGGAATCGGGCTTGCTTGACGAAGCCGGCGGGGAAATGATCCGCCGCATTCTGGATTTCGATGAAATGACGGCCGAACAGGTCATGGTTCCACGCACGGATGTGCAGGCCATCGAGATCAATACATCGCCCAGTGCAGCACGCGAGTTCGTCATCCAGGATGGCCATTCAAGGTTCCCCATCTATGACGCTGTCCCCGACAAGGTCACGGGAACGCTCTATGCCAAGGACATGCTGGCATGTGATTTAACAGATCCTGCGATGAGTCTGAAGAAATTGCAGCGACCGGCGTACTATGCGCCAACCACACAGCCGATCAATATGCTGTTGCGCGAGTTTCAACGCCAGAACGTACACATGGCCGTGGTCATCGACGAATTTGGTGGCATGGCCGGAATCGTCACGTTAGAGGATATCTTGGAAGAGATCGTGGGTGAGATCGATGATGAATACGATCGCCCAACAGCGTTGGTGAAGCGATTGTCTGCTGATGAGGCCCTCATTACCGGCGATACGGCCGTGCATGATCTCAATCGCACGATGGATATCGACCTTCCCGAAGACGAAGGCGTAACCATCAACGGACTCGTCCAGAATCGACTCGGCGCGATGGCCAAACAGGGCGACCAAGTACAGATCGGCCCCGTGCAGCTGATCGTGGAGCGCGCATCGGATCGAGAGATTACGACGGCGCGCGTCCTTGTCGATCGATCCCATGAGTCCGACGAATCAGAAAACTAAGCGTCAGCATCTCACAGGAGACATCATGCGCACTGCTTTTGTTGTGGCAGTTCTTCTTTGCATTCTCGGATGTTCCTTACTGGCTCGTGCCGCCGACGTTGCCAACACGCCTGTCTACGTACTCGATGTTGCCTACGATGCGGAGCGCCGAACGATCGAAGGGAGCTTCGATCTTGCGCTTAACCCAAGCTCCCCAACCATCTATTTCTCTCTGCTAGCCAACTTGGGGGCGCAGGCCAATCCGTTCGAAGGCGCTAGAGGGCAGGATGCGGTTTACCCATTCGGGTTCGAGCCTGCCCGGATTACCGTCTTGTCTGTCGAAAAGATCACAGATGCCCGTACAGAGGCGCTTTCGTTCCGATTGCTGGCCATGCCACCGTCGTGGCAGACCTATTCTCTGGATGACACAGTTCTTGCCGTCGATCTGTCAGAATGGCAGGCGGATTCCTCCATCACGCTTCGATGCCAGTTCCAGACGGATGCTCCTCGAATCACGACGGGTGATCAAGGTGTAACAGACGGCATTCTCACGTGGCGTTTCGGCTGGTTCCCGATGCTATTCCCTGAGCAGACACTCATCGTGGAACACGATGGCGTCATCGGATACGAGGGACAATCCTCGCTGCCCCTTGTGTTTCCTTGGACTCAAGTCTCAGGCTCGTTCACGATTCCGGCCGATTTTCAACTTATCGTGGGAACCGACGTCGTCGAGCACGCAACCACTGCCGATGACGCGGCCACAATATCGCAAGACACAGACGAGCAGGCTACGGCAACGCGCAGCTACACTGTTAGCAACGACAGTCCAAGCCGCTCACTTGCCATCACCATTGGAAGTGAGTATGAGACCTACCGATTGCCGGGAGCGACGGACATCGCCGTCTACTTCCTTCCACACCATGAGCCGGATGCCCGGTTCATCGCGACGCTGGCTCTGGACATTCTTGCCAATTACGTCGAACGATATGGCCCGTATCCTCGAGCATCGCTCACCATCGTTGAGAGCCCAAGCCCGTTTGGCCAAGCCTTTGCTGCTGATGGCATTGTCTGGCTGTCGTCCCGATTCTTTACCCATCGAGATGTGTTGTTCCCAGGCGCACTCAATCGAGTCATGGAGTATGTGCTGGCTCACGAGATCGCACATCAATGGGTCGGATTGGCAACAGGCATCGACTTGGATGCTGAGGCATGGCTGTCCGAAGGGTTGGCGCAATACCTGTCTGTGAAGTACTTTGAGGATCGATATGGATCGTTCGTGCCCAATCTGTTTGCACCACAGATTCCAGGCATTGTGGGAAATATCGTCGAACAGCAATGGGGATTCTTCAATCTTCGCGAGCACCTGGTCGAGCTGCCCTATCTCTTGTCCACGCGTGCAGGCTTCGATGAGGAGCTGGTCAAGCCTACGCAGAACGTGCAGTACGGCAATGCGGAATCGGTGCGGCTCTATGACAAGGGATACCTTGTAGCCCGAGCACTGTCGGCCAAGATCGGTGAAGACACCTTCGCGCGCGCGCTGGTGCGTGCCATCAAGGAGAAACAGGCCGATCTCCTAGATGCTCGAAGCCTTCAGCATCTGCTGGAAGAGGAGTCGGGGCAGCCGCTTGACGCGTTCTTCGATTTCTGGGTGTTCGGGCCCGGATCAGCAGACTACTCCATTCGCATCCTTGATCGGGCCGTGGAAGACGACATCCACACCACACGGGTCGTCGTGACCCGTGATGGCGGTGTCGCCCAGCCGGTCATGATCGAGGCAACCATGCAATCAGAGGGCGTCGCCCGGCAAGAATGGGACGGTGTCGAGGAAAGCGCTGTGATGACGTTCACCACGCCCACATGGGTGTCGAACGTGACCATCGATCCGCAGCATTGGATCCCTGATCGCGATCGCCTGAACAACCATGCGCCAGCCAAGATTGTGGGAGCCGTCAACAAGAACGTGCTCCCGCTTGATGCCTATGTGTTGGCACCTGATCAAGCAACAGGCGGCCTCATCTTCACACACCTCGATCGGCTGCGCATCCAACTTAGCCAATCGTCTGCATCCGCAGCCATCAAGCTGGAGCGCAATCACCAAGTGTCTATTGATACGTCGTTCTCTGTGGGCCAGGTGACGGGCACCATCGCCTACACGTTCACAGCGTACGCACAGCCCGAAACGGGTTCTCCTGCTACCTATTGGGAACCCGATGTTGCGCTCTCCATCTCGGCAGAGCGCTTCATCGATGCCAATGAGCCGTTTGTCGCCCTCGCATTCCAGGCGACCGATCTTCCGTCGATGGCGTCTTCCGCAACGCAATCCGTGATGCTCCGCGTGGCGCCACATGGCGTGCGTCAAGTTGAACTTGAGGCCCGAAACGAGGCGCGCCTGCTTCCCGGCGTCTATCTGCAGGGCAGTGTGCGAGTCGGACTATCCAGCGGAATCGTGCCCCAGCCCTTGGCGTTCCATGTGTCAGAGATCAGAAGCATTCCGCTTCCATCGTTCAACCACATCGCCTCAGCCAAGGTGGCTCTTGAGCTTCCGTCGATTGACGCGCTTCCCTACAGTTTGCTCCATCTGGCGATGATTGATCGCGTGTCGTCCAGGGTCTTCATCACCGCAGGTGCAGGTTGGACAAGGCTAGATGAATTCGGTACAACCTCCCCCAGCATAGAGGCCGGAATGGAGCAAATCATCGAGCTATCCACGCTCGGTGGCCTTATATCTTTGACCGCGCAAGTCGGCATTGCCACTCCGATACTTGGTGAAGGCACAGCCGTACTCTATGGGGGCATTTCGTTCTAGGGGATCGGGAGGAGGAGTTCATGAAGGTTCCATGCCGTTGGTTGACTGACTACGTAACAATAGACGTCACCCAGGGTTCGGTCGATCAACTGGCCAGGCGACTGACGCTAGCAGGATTGGAAGTTGAAGGCATCGAACAAACCGGCAGCGTGCGTGGCGCCGTCGTCGGGCATGTCAAGACCTGCCAAGGCGTTCCTGACTCCGACCATCTCAGCTTGTGCACTGTCGATGTAGGATCGCAAACCGTCGAGATCGTGTGTGGCGCACCGAACGTCGCTGCAGGCATGACCGTTCCTGTCGTACTCCCCGGCGGCGAACTCCCCGGTGGCTTCAAGATCGAGCAGCGCAAGATTCGAGGGCAGGTCTCCCATGGCATGATCTGCTCCAAAGCAGAGCTGGGACTGGAAGATAAGTCTGAGGGCATTTGGGAATTCCCCGCAGATCTAAATCTGGTGATCGGGACCGACCTCAACGAGCTGTTCGAATTCGACGACTTCATCTTGGACATCAAGGTGCCCTCCAATCGCCCCGACTGTGCGTCGATCTATGGCATCGCCCGCGAGGTGGCCGCGCTTCTGGATCGCCCCCTGGCTGCGTTGGACACGTCCGTCGAAGAGACGTTGCCGCCTGTGACTGACATCGTTCACATCGAGATTGAAGACGCCAAAGATACGCCGCGCTACACCGCGAAACTGATGGAAGGTATTCGCGTCGGCGCGTCTCCTCTTCACATGCAGCATCGCCTCCTCAAGGCAGGCATGCGGCCGCTGTCCAATGTCGTCGATGCGACCAATTACGTGATGCTCGAACTCGGATATCCGCTTCATCCATTCGATGCCAATTTGGTGAACCAGCCTATCGTCATCCGCAGAGCCAGCGAAGGCGAAACGTTTCGAACATTGGATAGCAAAGACCACACCCTGTCTTCCGAGGTTCTGATGATCGCTGACCAGCAAGGCGGCGTCGCATTGGCTGGCGTTATGGGCGGCGAGCGCTCCGAGATCCGTCCCGAAACGTCGCGCGTCCTGCTGGAGATCGCTTCGTTCTTCGGCTATCGCATTCGCAAATCGGCGCGATCTGTCAGCCTTCGCTCTGAGGCGTCGCAGCGATTCGAGCGCGATCTCAATCCTGAGACGATTCCCTTTGTCGCCAAGCGGGCCACGCACCTCATTCAGAAGCTGACGGGCTGCCAAGTCCACAGTGGGTTGGCTGATGCCTATCCAGCGCCCGTGGAAGCCGTGACACTTCGACTGCGACCACAACGTGCCGTCGCTCTGCTTGGCATTGATGTTGATCAGAAAGCCTGCCTCGACATCTTGGCGCGGTTGAATCTTCCGGCGCAGGCCGAAGGCGATGCGATTCGTGTTCTTGTCCCCGCACATAGAAGCGATTTGGAGCGCGAGGTCGACTTAATCGAGGACATCGGCCGAGTCTATGGCTACGATCGATTGATGTCGAAGACGCCGTCTGCGGTGCTTCGCGTCGGGCGCAAAGGCCGCGTCGAGCGAGACAAGGACCTCGTCCGAGAGGCGTTGGTTGGATTGGGAATGGTCGAGGTGATCACCGATGGCTTTGACAACCGCACGTGGCGAGAGATTCTTGGC
The DNA here is from genome assembly GCA_004525685.1 of Candidatus Atribacteria bacterium. GTDB lineage: Bacteria > Bipolaricaulota > Bipolaricaulia > UBA7950 > UBA9294 > SPBW01. Next base: position 943 of record SPBW01000069.1, on the reverse strand, counting down.
CAGCCCGCCGATGACCTGATTCGCATAGCCAATCCCATGACGCAAGGCCAGACGGCGCTTCGCAATAGCCTCGTGCCCGACTTGTTGGCCGTCATCCAGACGAATCTCAGCCAGGGTGTGGACGGCGGCATGATCTTCGAATGGAGCCGCACGTTCTCCCAGTCTGGCGGCGAGCAGGAAACGTTGGCTGGTGCCCTGTTCGGTCGAACAGGCGTTGCATTGCGGGGCAAGGAAATGATCAGCTTGCCGCTCGCCAAGGGCATCCTTGACCAGTTGTTCGCCAAAATGAACCTGCACGGTGTGGAAGTCGTTCCTGTGCAAACGCCGTCGTTCTTGCATCCATCGCAGAGTGCTTGGTTCGAACAGGCCGGTTCTCGCATTGGATTCATGGGAGCACTCGATCCATCGATGATCGAGCATTTCGCCATTCAAGTGCCCATCGTTGTGTTTGAGTTCTCTGGAGCGGAGCTTACCCAAGACACGGAGCGCACCGTACGCTACGAGAAGATGTCGCAGTTCCCGCCATCCAAGCGCGATTTGTCGGTGTCTGCCCCCAGTGCGTTACCAGAAGAGCGCATTCGAGAGATTCTTCTCGCCGAACCCGCCGTCCATTCGGCGCTACTTTACGATCGGTATCAAGGCGAGCAGATCGCCGCTGACAAGACGTCGCTAACCTACGAGCTGGCGTTCCGCGCGACGGATCGCACGCTGACCGATGAGGACGTGGCTCTTGCCATTGACCGCATCTCCAAGGGACTTCTAGCCCTAGACGTTCACCTTCGAACCTAATGAATAAGACCATCATCGCACACACACCCTCAGAGATGGAGGAGATCGGCATTGAGCTAGCCTCGATCCTCCGTGATGGCATGGTGGTATCGCTGGTAGGCCCGCTGGGCTCGGGCAAGACCACGCTCTCCAAAGGGATCGCCAAGGGATTGCT
>SPBW01000266.1 GCA_004525685.1 Candidatus Atribacteria bacterium | reverse complement strand
TGGACCTGCCTGGATTCGAACCAGGGACCTCCCGCTTATCAGGCGAGCGCTCTAAACCAGCTGAGCTACAGATCCGTAACTAGTCACGAATGGTAGCCTGCACGACAGTGACTGTCAAGAAAGCAAGCTACGGAAAAGCACCATCCTGTGGACGCTTTACTCTTCAAGCGATTCCTCGGCTGCCTTGGCGCGCAGTGCGTCGGTCAGAGGCTCGAACGCACCTTCCAACACACTGTTTAGGTCATGCAGCGACAGACCGATGCGGTGGTCGGTCACACGATTCTGAGGAAAGTTGTAGGTGCGGATCTTCTCGGAACGATCGCCTGACCCAATATGACTGCGCCTCGTCGCCGACAGTTCGGCTTGCTGCTCCAATTCCATGCGATCATGGAGCCTTGCACGCAGGACGCGCATCGCTTGAGCGCGATTCTTGAGTTGCGATTTCTCATCCTGGCAGCTAACGACAATTCCCGTTGGGATGTGCGTGATACGAACCGCAGAGTCAGTCGTATTGACAGACTGACCGCCCGGGCCCGATGATCGGAAGGTATCAATGCGCAGGTCATTTGGATCGATCGTGACCTCCACTTCTTCGGCCTCAGGCATCACTACAACGCTTGCTGTTGACGTATGGATGCGACCTTGGGATTCCGTCTCTGGCACACGCTGGACGCGATGCACGCCTGACTCGTATCGGAAGACGCCGTACGCGCCCTTGCCCTCGATCGTGAAGATCAACTGCCTGAAACCACCCAAAGCCGTGGGATGACTATCCAACAGTGCGATCTTCATCTTGTACTTCTCGGCATAGCGCGAGTACATGCGCAAGAGGTCCGCAGCAAACAGACTCGACTCATCCCCGCCCGTTCCTGTGCGAATCTCGACGATGGCCGTCTTCTGATCATTGGGATCTGGGGGAACAAGCACGAGCTTGATCTTGGCATCGAGCTTCTCCAGCTTGGCACGATCCTCTTCCAGCGCCGCTTCGAGCTCTTCACGAAGATCTTCGTCGGTCTCCAACATTTCTTCTTCGTCTTCGATCGAAGAGCGAACGCTCTCCCACTCCTCGCCGACCTCAATCAGATCGCGCAGCCATGCGTAGCGTTGTGCGATTTCGCGGTACTCCGGGCTGGAGACAAAGGCAGGATCGCTCATGCGAGTCTCAATCTCAGTCCGCTCGGCACGAGCTAGCTCAAGTCGTTCGGGAATCGATATAGGAGACATGATGGGTAAACGTACGAGAACGCCGAAGCTGTTTCAAGACTGTGGGGAGATGATGTGCTGCCGCAGGAAGCCGACTTCGTCTCTTAGAACCTCGATTTGCTGCTGCTTATCCTCAAGACGGCAGTAGAGCTCGCTAATGAGGTCATGCGCTCCCAGCACTGTCTCTTGTCGTTGGTTGCGGAGTTGCTCTCGCAGGAAGACCACTTGCTCCGCAAGGATACGCTCGACATCAGACGCCCAATCGAGACTGTCCAGCGTTGCTTCAGTCAGCAGTTTTTGTACGAAGTCATTGGTTTCCATCGCACGATGAGGCTACGGCACGCACGCCCCGTTAAATGGGACATCCGACCCATCCAGAGAGGACGTTGCATCTGGTGCGTCTCTGACTTAGAGAACCTCATTCCCCACGAACGTCCATTCATCAGACTGATGTTGTCGCTGGTTCGCAGGTTGCTCAGAGCTAAGATCAGGTGCAGCAAGGAGATTCGAGTTCTATGCCAAAGATAACAGTCGATGAGACCGCCTGCATTCGATGCGGGAAGTGCGTTGATGTGTGTGCGCTTGCCAATGTGTTCGAGTTGACCAACGCTAGCTCTGTTGCCGTCCGCCCGGAGCGCTGCTGGAACTGTGGCCAGTGTGTGGCAGGCTGTCCAACAGATGCCATCGACCACGACGTGTTCCCACTCGAGGATTGTCCTCTCATCGACAAGTCAGATCGTCCAGGTCGAGAGGGTCTGGTGGCGGGCATGCGGATACGCCGCTCCCAACGCGTCTTCCAAAACAAGACTGTTGATCGTGAAGTCATTCGCGACCTTGTCACACTCGGACGTTGGGCTCCCACTGCCAGCAACAGTCAATCCGTTGACTGGCTCGCGCTGGATGATCCGGCACGCATTGATGACCTCAGTCGCGAAACTGTGAATGAGATGGCGCGATTCGTTCGGCTAGCTCAGACACCGATCATTCGCGGCCTGCTTCCACTGTTCATCGGCAAGCAGGCAAGTGACAGGTTGCGCGGTTCCTCAGGGTTGATCGAGCGTTTCCAGGGTGCACGCGATCGAGGACACGACCCCATCTTCTATCATGCGCCCGTTGTTCTCATCGGCCACTGCCCAGCAGGAAACCCCTTCGGGCGGGATGATGTGATTTACGCAACCTACAACATCATGTTGACTGCGGAAACCATGGGATTGGGAACCTGCCAAATCGGCTTCTTCCAGATCGTTGTCGAGAAGAGCAGCCGCATGGCTCGGCTCTTGGGACTACCCAAAGAACGTTCTCCGCAGGTTGCGCTTGTCATTGGGCATCCGCGACACGCGTTTCGCCGCGGACTGCCTCGCAGAAGCCCCAACCTGACCTGGAATACGCGCTAGAGTCTCCTCACTAGTTGTCCGGCCTCGTCCTGCGTTCTATCCTTTGGGCCAGCTGTCCCAGGAGGCGCATGCTGACATTCGAACAGGTCCACGCCTACTCGAGCTTGCCGAGAAGGACTCACCCATGAGGTTTGAGCAAATCCATGCCTACTTGCTGTCTCTTCCCGGAGC
>SPBW01000068.1 GCA_004525685.1 Candidatus Atribacteria bacterium | reverse complement strand
TACTGTTTGCCGAAGGCTTCTCGTGGCCGGGGACGCCGAAGCGAACACTCCTCGCATTCTATCCGCTCGCGCTGTCACTCGCTGTGCTCTTCCCTGTGCTCGTAAGCTGCGTGTATTTCATTCATCGAATCCTCTCGATGATCGGAGGTGTCTAGAAAATGGTAGGCGGCCGTGCTGTTCGCTCGGCCGCCCACTCCGGGTGGTGAAAAAGATGAGGGGGTTCTTTCTCGCGCCGACTATAGCACAAACTGGGAGCGATGTCGGTAATGCACATTACGCGAATGTGCATAAACACTGTCCCCTAGCGCCATAAATAGCTTCACACGCCACTCGCTAGGGTGTCAAGTCCTCCGAATGCAGCAACGACTGGAGAGAGAGCGAATCAAGCAGTCTCTTGAATCGGGTGTCAATGTGTCGCCAGGCACCTTGCGTGGGACAGCAGTCGGTGAGTCCGCAATGCGATGCCGAGTTCAAACATCCCACCAGATCGAGTGATTCTCCAAGTGCTTCCAGTACATCTCGCACAGAGATGTCTTGTGGAGGCCGTGCGAGGAAGTAGCCGCCTGTGCGCCCCTGCTTGGATCTGACCAGACCGGCGTGCCGAAGCTCATGGAGGATCTTCTCAATGAATGACACAGGCAACGAGTACTGCTCTGCTATGCTGGAGGCTGACTGTGGGGCCGCTTCCGACGCATGCGCTAGTTCCAACGTTGCGATGAGTCCATAGCTCGATTTCTTCGTCAGATTCATGATTGAGCCTACTCGCAACCTCGTGGCTTTTCTCCGCTCTTCCTCGTGAAGGCAGCATAGCGCTCTTCGAGCTGAGCCATTTCCTTGGCGATGTGGGCATGCCGCTCTTGAAGTGCCGCAGGAATCTCTCTTCCTTCCTGGATGAAGTAGTTGTGAATAGCCTCATTGAGGGCGTCGGCTGCCAAGGCAGAGCAGTGCATTTTTACAGGGGGGAGTCCGCCCAATTCGCTGGCCACATCCTGATTGGTGACGGCGATGGCCTCTTCGACAGTCTTGCCCTTGGCCAAATCTGATACCATCGATGACGTGGCGATGGCCGCGGTGCAGCCGAACGTCTCCCAGGAAATGTCGACAATGATGTCTCGACCCGATTCATCCTGCTCCACCTTGATGTAGAGCCACATCACGTCGCCGCAGACGATATTGCCCACCTTGCCGATGGCCGAGTAATCCTCCATTTTCCCGCGATTGTGTGGCTCGCGAAAATGATCGATGACTTTGTCTGTATACATTTATCCTCCTACCTTGAAGGGGGAGATGTCACGCAACTCCTGCACCACGACGGGGAGAACTTGCAGGAGCTTCTCGATTTCATGACTTGTGGTTTGTCGGCCAGTGCTAATCCGCAGACTCCCGTGGGCCATGGAGAGCGGAACCCCCAACGCAACCAGAACATGGCTGGGCTCGAGATTCGGCGAAGAGCACGCTGATCCAGTTGATGCGGCGATGTCATGCTCATCAAGCTTCATGATGAGGCTCTCTCCCTCGATGGCCTCGAAACTGAAGTTGGCGATGTGCGGGAGACTGTCTGTGGGATGGCCATTGAGCCGGGTTCCTGGAAGTTTGAGAACGCCGGTGATGAGTTGGTCTCGAAACTGTCGCATACGCGCCGAGACCTGTTCTTTCTCTGCGAACGCCAGCCTCGTGGCCTCACCCAGACCGACAATCCCGGGAATGTTCTCCGTTCCCGATCTGCGCCCGCCTTCGTGCCCGCCGCCATGCAGTAACGGTGCTAGTTTCACACCCTTGCGCACATAGAGGAATCCCACGCCCTTGGGGCCATGCAGTTTGTGGGCAGAGACTGCGAGCATGTCGATCACATCCATCGGCAGACCGACCTTACCGTAGGCCTGGACGGCATCGGTGTGGAAGAGGACATCCCGCTCACGGCAGATTTCCCCTATTTCCTGAATAGGCTGGAGCGTGCCAATCTCGTTGTTCCCGGCCATCACTGACACGAGTAGCGTGTCGGGCCGGAGCGCCTTCCTGACATCCTGTGCGCTGACGCGGCCAGCCTCGTCCACATCAAGCAACGTGACATCAAACCCTCGCGTTGCCAGCCACCGGGCCGTATGACGCACTGCGTCATGCTCTATTCGCGACGTGATCATGTGCCCGCCGCCGTTTGTCCGTAGGGCTGTTCCGAGCAGGGCCAGGTTGTCCGCTTCTGTCGCGCCGGATGTGAACACGATTTCATGGGGTGTAACGCCCAAGTGCTCGGCAATCAGGCTTCGACTCTGTTCCATGGCCTTGTGAGCATCACGACCTGTGGAGTGGAGGCTTGATGCATTGCCATAGCTTGATTGGAAGAATGGCGTCATGGCTTCAAGCACTTCTGAAGCCAGTGGCGTTGTGGCGCTGTTGTCGAGGTAGATTTTGTTGTTCATACCATCACCGGCGGAAATCCTACCGAATTGGTATGGTATTAGCAAGAAAAGATCCGCCCGGGATTGCCGGGCGGATCAATAGGCACGTGAAACTAGATTTGCTCGAATCGATCTGTCGTTGCCCCGCACTCAGGGCACGTCCAGCCTTCGGGCAAATCCTCAAACGATGTACCTGGCTTGATATCTGTTGTTGGGTCGCCGATGGCCGGATCATAGATATAGCCGCATACGGTGCACTCCCACTTGTCCATCCTTAAACCTCCTCTGACGGCTCGTCACGTGCTGTGTCTTCTGAGTGATCTTTCGTGTCATCATTCTCGATGCTGGGCGGCAGCGTCTCTTCGCCTGCCTTGCTCTCGTCATTCCCCGTGTCACCGAAGTCGTGCTCCGCGATGACTGCCGAATCTTGGGATTCGGCCTCCTCCTGATGCAGGGGCTCGGCCGAGACCTCACCTGAAGGAATGTCCGATCCTGCGGCGTTCTGATCTGCTTCGTGCGAGTCTCCCTGTGACGCTTCGAGATCGTCTGGCCTGGTCCCGCGGGCCAATGCTTCCTCATTCTCCTGCGCGGCTGTTGGGAAGTGGAAGCGGAACTCCTCGACGCTGCTCAACCCAAAATGCCGCAAGAAATCCCTTGTAACGCGCAACAGAAGACTTCTTCCTTGAGGTTCGGCTGTGATTAGGTTTCGTTCGATGAGTTCCTGAACATGCTTGTATGCCTTGTTGCCGCGGATCTTGATCAGATTTGACTGTGTCATCGGGTTGTTGTAAGCGATGACGGCCAACGTGCGAAGCTCCTGCCTCGGGATGTCATGTTGCGGGGCGAGATGGGCGACCTCATTGACATAGACAGCCTTGACCCGAAACATGGCCCGACCATCCTCAATGTGCAGTTCGATCCCTCGATTGGAATCGTCAAACTGAGCCTTGAGGTCTTCCAGAAGCTGATCGACGTAGGCTTGCGCGACACCACCCAGTATCTTGGCAAGCGCGCGACGCGTGAGTGGCTGCGGCGCGAGAAACAGTGCTGCTTCGGCGAGAGCTAGGTCGTTTCGGGGATGTCCATGGGTTGTCATGTCACTTGCATTCACTGGCAGAACCTTAGTCGGCGGCTTCCAATTTGATGAGGATGTCTCCGAGGAACTCGCTTTGACTGCATTCGATCTCTCCGCTTGCTGCCAGATGGAGGATTTCGAAGAATCTCTGAACGCGCTCCTCTTTGTCTCCCTTCTCTAGGAGTCGGAAGAAACTCAGAACGCGTCTTCCTGAAAGAAAACTCTTGATCTTCGAAAGTAACGAATGCAGCCTTTCAGTGATGTCGATTCCTCCAATCTCAAAGCCTGCAAACGGATCGAAGTCTTCAACATCCACATAATCAATCAATCTCTCTGCTCTGCGTCGGCTGACTTTCAATGCCGACGTGAGTGCTGTTCGAAGATCTCCCAGAGTGACCTGCCTACGCGGGCGCCTGAGAACGGGCAGAGAGAATTCTTCAGGGTTCGGTGGCTCCTCCCAGAGGAACTCCTCTTGCTCGATCGCCTCTTCGAGTTCGGCAACCAGTCCGTCACGATCTGTGCGGTACTCCATTGCCAGAAGATCATCTGATTTCATGCGAAGCAGGACTGAACAGGTCAGAACCATGCGTCCGGAAATCTCGAAATCGTTCCTCTGCAAGGCGTGAAGATAGGCGCGGTAACGGCGAGCCAATTCCGACAGATCGATGTTCCACGGATCCATGTCGGAAGTCAGCCTCGCGAGGACGCCTTCCCAGGTTTCGCCAATCAGTTCCTCGATTGGAATGTCGGCGACTCGAACTATCTCCAAGTCTCTAGCTCCTTCTTTAGGTTAGGTCCAGTGCCAGGATCTCTGACACTCCGTTCTTCATTGTCACTCCATAGGCTCTCTCTGCGTGACGAACAGTTTCCTCGTTGTGAGAGACAACGATCACCTGAATGCGCTTGGCATAGTCGCTGAGCATCCTTGACAGGCGCGTCGTGTTCATCATGTCTAGCGCCGCGTCGACCTCGTCCAAGATGAAGAACGGGGCCTTCTGGTACTCCTGTAGTGCGAAAATGAACGCTGTTGCCACCAGCGTTTGCTCTCCTCCTGACAATGAATCAAGTATGTGCGGCTCCTTGTCAGGGGGATTGGCCCTAATCATCAATCCGGAGGAGATATCACCCTCGATCTCGAGTTCCAACGAAGCGCTTCCCCCCTCGAACAACTTCTGGAAGATACGGCGGAATTCTACATCTATGGCGAGCAATGTCTCCGTGAAGCGCTGACGCTTGCGGTCCTCAATTTCCCCGATCAAGCGTTCGATGTCCACCTTCTCTCTTTCCAGGGCATCAACACGCTCGCGGAACAGGTTGAATTCTTGCTCATAGGTATCGTATTCGTCGATGGCGCGCATGTTGATGGGCTCCAAACGATGGAGTCTGCGTTCATTCTGCTTGAGGCGGCGCTCCAACTCAGGCAGCGGCGCATCAATGAATTCAGAGGCGTCGCGCTTCGATGCAGGCTTGATCGTATCCAGCTCTGCTTGAGCCTCGGCTTCCTGTCGCTCGTATCTGGTGATTGCCCGGCGCAGGTTCTCGAGCCCCTGGTACGCTTCACGGCGGCTCTCTCTCAATGCATGTAACTCACCGCTTCGTGTTAGGGCCTCGCCCTTGACACGAACTTTCGATTCCTGCCGCTCGGCAAGCTGTTTCTCTTCGGTCTCGAGCCGGGTGGATAACTCGGAAATGTCGTCCTCAAGTTCGTCAATCTCTTTTCGCAGTTTGGAGATCTGCTGCCTGCGCTGGGTGACATCAAAGCCAGATTCTTTTCGCTTGTCTGGCCCTTTGGACTTGTCGCCCGCCGAGGCGCGCCAACCACCGGACATGGCGCCGCCTTTGCTCTGAAGATCTCCATCCAAGGTCACAGCGCGGACGCCGTCTACGCCCTTCAATGCCTCAAGATTCTCTGCAATCACTGTATCGCCGAGTACGTACTCGAACGCTCGGCGATACTTGTCATCAAACTCAATCAGATTGATGGCGTAGTCGATGACTCCTGGCAGCTTCAAGGCCTCCGCAGATGCCAGACTCTTACGCATCGTCACCAGGCGGCGAAGGGGGAGAATCCGCGCTCGTCCTAGACGCTTTTCCTTCAGGTAATTGATGGACTCAATGGCTGTCTCACGCGTATCAACGACGAGATCGTTGAGACTGCCGCCAGTCGCTGTCTCAAAGGCGACCTCGAAACCAGGCTTGGGCGCGCCGAGAGACGCAATGGTGCCATAGATGCCCCCTCGCTTGCGCTCGAGCAACGCTTGCACTGCTGGATTGACTCTCTGGCCACCTTCGGTTGTAGGCTGGCTGGTCTCCTGTGCCTTCATCCGAGTGATTTCTGCGATCATCTCGTCCAGGTTGTTGATCTGTTGACGCCTAAAATTCACTTCGCTGCGCTTGTGCAGGATATCCGAACGAATGCGCTCAACTTCCTTGACCAAGGAAATCTGCTGGTCGCCGGAAAGATCCTCCTGCATCCCTTCCAGTTCCCACTCCTTGTTCTCTACTGCCAGATCAAGGCGAGACACCTCTTTCTCTAGCTCGGCGATGCGTTCGTCCATGCCCTTGCGCTCTTCTTGGGCCTGCTTGAGCTTCGCCTCAATCTTCTCCCGCTGCTTGTGAACGATGGAGTCTTGGATCTGCACTTGCTCGGCCGTTATTTGTTGGTATTCGATGGCCGCGTCACGCTCCGATTGCAGCGCGACCAAGCGTCTTCGCCGCTCAGCGAGAATGACTCGATGGGTGTTGAGCTTGGACTTGACGTCCTTGAGTTCATCAATGGCCTTGTTGCGCTTTTCGTCATAGGCGGCGATGCCACTGATCTCGTCGATGATCTCGCGGCGGCGTTTAGGTGTGCGGCGGACGATCTCGGTAATGCGGCCTTGGGGAATGAGCTGCTGTCCATTTGAATCGATTTTGGCGGCTTCGAGAAGCTGCTCCAATTCGGCGCGAGAACACGCTCTTTCCATGAACGTGTAGGTTGAAGACTTGGGCGTGATTCTTCGGCCAATGGTGATCTCGGGAATAGAGTGTCCGTTCTCAAGAAACGCATTGAACTCGCCTTCGCTGTTGTCGAGATACAGTATGACTTCAGCTGACTTGGCAGCGGGATAGCGATCTCCGCCGTTGAAGATGAGATGCTCGAAGCGATCGGCCCGGAGTTCAGATGAACGGCGGCCCATGACGAAACTTACAGCATCAAACAGATTGGACTTGCCTGACCCGTTCTCTCCGACGATGGCCGTCATCCCGGCGAAGAAGGGAATCACCGTCTGTTTGCGGAACGACTTGAATCCACTCAATTCCACCTTGGTTATGCGTGTCATCGGCGAGCCCTCGATCCACGTTGCTGCTGGGGGAACAGATCCAGCTGTGCCAGGGAACTGTCGGAGAGGGGAGCTTGTTGCTCCAGAAGCTGCTCAATCTTGTAGCGATTGTAGTCGTTGGGCTCAGATGTGCCGTCTTCCCAACGCATGATGGACGGGATGGAAACGCCTAGCTGTAGGGCAATTGCTCGCTTACTCCACCCGTTCCTGACGCGGAAGTTGTTAAGTCTTCTCCCTAGTTGATCCATCCAGCACCCCTCCAGCGGTTTACCAATATAACTTTTGTTACACGCAACTGCAAAGAAAACGAGAGGAGCTGTTACGCTCCTCTCGACAGAACTTCCCCTCAACTTCTTGTGTGAGTGGCTTAGTTGTTACCCAGGAATCCCCAAATCAGCGCACCTACTCCTGCGAGCAGAGCAACGATGGAGATGAAGTACAGGGAATCGATCTGAGACTGGATGTCCACGGACTCAAGCGCGAGCAAGCGACCGTCGTACTCGGCAAGCAGTTCTTGGTTCGCGGTGATGACGGATTCGCGAGTTGCTGCCATCTCATCCGAAAGCCCGGCGACGGCATGATCGAAGCCTTCCAACTTGGCTCGGTTGTTGTCGATGCGAATCGCCAACGCGGCCATGTTCCGCTCCATATCGATGACCTTCTTCTTGAACGTTCCGACATCTTCGTTTTCCAAAGCCTGGACACGAAGAGACAGATCGTCCACAGTCATTGACAGCATGGAGATATCGGCTGAGAAGCCATCCTTCAATGCGGTCAACTGGCCATAGACCACGGAGATATCGGCTGAGAAGCCATCCTTCAATGCGGTGAACTGGCCATAGACATCGGACTTGAATCCGTCAAGTTCCCCGTATACGCCGGTCTGCAGGCCGCTGATCTCGCCGTAGATCGTCGTGCCGAGTTCATCTATGTTGCCGAAGAATTCGGTTCTGAGCAGATCTAGGTCGGTGTACACGCTGTCCCGAAGGGCATCGATATCGCCATACACGGATACCTGGAACGCTGCAAACGCATCTTTGAACACGGCGTAGTCGGCGATCAAGGCATCGAATTCCTCACGAAGCATGCCCAAGTCGGCATTCGTGACCGCTAGGCGGGCACTCAACGTGTCTACGAACGTCGATAGCTCAGACAGGCCGGCTTCGAGTGCGACGATACGCACCTTCAGCTCCCGTTGAGTCGCTCCAAGGGCATCCACATCCTCGCGTAGCCCGACAATTTTCCCCTCTGCCGTCTTGATTTCGATGGCGACGGCTGTCACGATGTCGCGGAGATCATCCACCTTGGCATTGAAGGTTCTGATGTCTCCCATGTTTCCCTTGACTTCGCCGATGAGCTCCGCCATGAAGGCTTCCAGGTTTCCGAAAGCCGATTCCATCGCAACAAGCTCCTTATCAAGAAGCTCCGCGATGGAGGTGGCGCCTTCCTCCTGGGCATAGCCGACAAACAGGAAAACAAGGATCGACAGGGCGGTCACCGCCGTGATAGAAAGCGCTCTCTTCATTGTCGTCCTCCTTTGGTTTGAACGAATGACGGCTTGAGAATAGCGTTTGCGACGAAGTGAGTGTGGGACCGGTGCCGTTTGAGCTTCGTCCCTTTGTCAGGGGATGGTCAGACATCTGTCCCCCACCATGTACGGGGCAGGGCGCGGGGTTCGCGGCGGTTCGATATCCATGCGATTGGCAAGTGCAGCGACGACCCTGCTATGTTGTGCCAAAACGGCCATCCGGATTGCGTTGGCTGAGCTTTCCTTGTTGCAGCCGCCGGTGCAAGTTGATAAGATCCCCGCGATTTTGCGTCTGTTCGCGAGCGATCTGGTTCAAGGATTTCTGCAGGCGGCGAGCGCAAAAAATGAGGGGCTGGCCCCGCTACCAAAGAAGAGGTGCTGTAAGAGCTATGAGTCTACTGATTGTAATTCCCGGCGTAATTTCGGTATTAGCGCTTCTGAGCGCGTTCTTGTTCAACCGCTCGGTTGTGAAACAAGCTCAGGGAACAGCTCGGATGAAGGAGCTGCAAGGCTACATTCGTTCGGGGGCCTTTACCTTCATGATTTCCGAGGCGAAGATCATGCTGATCACGATGGCCGTGATTGGTGTCATCCTTTGGGTCCTGTTCTTCTGGCAGATCGCTGTTGCATTTTGGATTGGAGCCCTTCTTTCCATGGCAGCTGGCTTCATCGGCATGAATGCGGCAACTCATGCCAATGCCCGAACCGCTCATGCGGCACAGAAGTCGTTCAAGGCAGCTCTTAACGTCGCCTTCTCCGGCGGTAGTGTCATGGGGCTTTCTGTCGCAGGATTGGCGCTCGTTGGTTTGGTCGTTGTCGTCGTCATGTTCAAGCAATGGTTTATGCCCGAGACGCTGCACATCGAGACGCGCTATCTGTTTGGTGTCCAGTCACTCGGTGTCAACTTCATTCGCGGTGCGCTCATTGTCAGCGCCTATTCGATGGGTGCTTCGCTGGTCGCTCTGTTCGACCGTGTTGGTGGTGGCATCTACACCAAGGCTGCTGACATGGCCGCTGACATGGTCGGTAAGGTCGAGATGAATATTCCTGAGGACGATCCTCGCAATCCGGCAACAATCGCTGATAACGTTGGCGACAATGTCGGTGACGTGGGTGGACTTGGCGCCGACCTCTTCGAGTCCTTCGTGGGGGCAATCATCTCCGTGATGGTCATGGTCATGTACATTTTCGTCGGACGCGCAAACATCGGCGTGGATGGCCTCATCGCCAAGCTGGGATTCTCAGCGGGTCTCAGTCCTGAGAATTACTGGTGGGTGCTGGTTGCACCGTTGCTCATTGTTGGTGGAGGGATAGTTGCCAGCTTGCTGGCGATTCTTTACATTCGCTTTAGCCGCCGCCAAGAAGGAATGCAATCGGTGCTGATGAATGGCACGCGCTTGGCTGCGCTGCTTACGGCAGCCACGACATTCGTCATCATCTGGATTTCGCCGCTGTCACTCCATGTATTCTGGCAAGTTGCCGCGGGTCTTCTTGCCGGTGTCGGCATCGGTTTCTCGTCCGAGTACTTTACCTCGGCGAGCTTCAAGCCGACCAAAGAACTGGCGAAGATGAACCAATCGGGAGCAGCTGTTGGCGTCACTGAGGGAATGGCCCTCGGGATGTTGTCTACGTTCATGCCGGTTGTCATCATCGCTACGGCGACGATCGTTTCCTATCAGCTTGGCGGACTGCTCGGTGTCGCGTTCACAGCGATGGGAATGCTCTCGTTTGTTGCCATGACGGTCGCCGTCGATACGTACGGTCCGATTGCTGACAACGCGGGCGGTATTGCCTCGATGGCTGAACTGCCGCCAGAGGTGCGTGAGAAGACGGACAAGCTCGACTCAATCGGCAACACGACTGCCGCGATTGGCAAGGGGTTTGCCATTGGCTCGGCTGCCTTCGCTGCACTCGGCTTAATTGCCGCCTATATGTGGTCTGCAGCCAGTCAAGCCTCTGAGGTTCTGTTGCCTCAGCTGCCTATTGTTGGAAGTGTTGCGACCTCAACGGGCTCGATTATCGAGATGGGAGCGTTTGTTATCGCCGGTCTCATGTTGGGCGCGATGGTCCCCTACGTCTTCAGTGCTCTCCTCATCCGCGGTGTGAGCCGTACGGCAGATATTCTCGTTCAGGAAGTGCGCCGTCAGTTCAAGGAAATCCCAGGAATCTTGACGGGTGAAGGCAAGCCGGACTACAACCGCTGCAT